>CAMNJD010000041.1 GCA_946540705.1 uncultured Ruminococcus sp.
GAGCGACGAGGGCTCTCGCCTGCTTCGCTATGAGTTTGCTCTGCAAACTCACCTCGACCCGCAAGCCTTTGAAAAGGCTTGAGCGAAACTGTTAATATGGGCGAAATTAAAACTATTTGTTTTAACCTTATTTTTCCGACCACCTAAAAAATTACATACCCCTTTTTTGTTATTCTGCGGCAGCGGGCTGATTGACAACATGCTGGGGATTGCCGTTGAGCCAGCCGCGGAGGTTGTCCTCGGTGATATCAAGGAGCCTGCGTCTGGTTTCGAGCGGAGTCCAGCCGATATGCGGCGTGATGATGCAGTTTTTGGCTGATTTGAGCGGCGTGTCAGCGGACATGGGCTCCGTGGTGAGCACATCAAGATAGGCGGCCGCAAGCATGTCATGATTCAGCGCATCTGCGAGATCCTGCTCGACGACAGTGCCGCCGCGTGAGGTGTTGATGAGCACCGCAGTTTCCTTCATGCGGGCGAGCGTTTTTTTGTTGACAAGCCCGGCAGTCTGATCGGTGAGGGGGCAGTGCAGCGTGAGTACATCCGCCGCTGCAAAAACCTCGTCGGTGCTGCACACGGGATAGGGGCAGCTCTCCGGCACGGTGCGCGTCGCAATGACGACCGACATGCCGAAAGCCTCCGCGATCTTCGCGACCTGTTTCCCGATATTGCCGTAGCCGATGATGCCGAGGGTCTTGCCGCGCAGCTCACCGGTCGGATAGGGGAAATAGGAGAAGGTCGGCGCGGATTCCCATTTCCCGAGCCGCACATCCATATTATAGAGCGCAACACGCTGGAAATGGTCGAAGATATACGCAAAGACGAGCTGTGTCACCGCGTCGGTCGAGTAGCTGCCCGCATTGCAGACCGGAATGCCCTTTTCGTTTGCGGCTTCGAGATCCACATTGTTGTAGCCGGTCGCGAGAACCCCGATGTACCGGATATTCGGGCAGGCATCAAGCACCTCGCGTGTCAGCAGCACCTTGTTGCAGATGACGGCATCTGCGTCTGCGATATTGCGGACGGTCTCCCCGGGCTGCGTGGTGCGGTAAACATCCACATGCTCTGCGAGTGCCGCGAACCGTTTTGCACTGACCTCATCCTTGTTGTAGGCCATCGTATCCCAGTCGAGAATGACAATTTTCTTTGCGCGCATCATTTAAGCCTCCGTCGGTGCAGTCGGTGCAGCGGGCGGGTCGGTGGGCTCAGATGCCTTCCCGGCCTCCTCCGCTGCTTTTTTTGCCTTTTCCGCACGGTTCAGCCGCACGGACTGTACGATATTGAACGTCAGTGCGGTGAGCAGCAGCACGCCCTCCGCAATGCCGACGCCGTAAAACAGCCTGGTGTTTTCGGAATCCGCATAGATCAGCAGAGAAACGGCAAAGGCCGCTGCCATGACAAGCTGATACCAGCGCTTTGTGCGCAGGAATTGCAGGATGAAGAAAAGTGCAGCGCAGATCACGAAAATGATATGCTTCTGCATGCCGATCGCGAACAGATTGGTGTCCATAATGAATAAACGCTCCTTTTTATGAATCAAAGATGACGGACGGCGCCCCTGTTATTTGGCAGCCTCCGCATCATAGAATACGCGGTATTTTTTCTTGTTATGGGAATAGGCGCTGATGACAAGCCCGATGCAGAGGTACATGGAGAGCATCGCAGTACCGCCCGCGCTGAAGAACGGCAGCGGGATGCCGATAACGGGCATGACCTTCAGCACCATGCCGATATTCATGATATCGTGCGTAAAGAGGATCGCAAAAACGCCCATGCAGATGGTCTTGCCCATCGTATCCTTCGCAGAGCGGCTGTCCGCGAAGATGCGCAGGCAGATCAGTGCGAGCACGGCGATCACCGCAACAGCGCCGACAAAGCCGAATGCCTCGGCGATGAACGCGAAGATGAAGTCATTGTGCATTTCCGGCACGGCAATATAATCGTCCGCATGCAGACCTTTGCCGAAAAGCCCGCCGGCGCGCACGGCAGAGAGTCCGAGATCCTGCTGATATTCCAGCCCAAGGGGGTCTGTGCCGGGGTTGAGCAGAACGCGGATGCGTCCGCGGTGGACTTCGCCGAAGGCATAGGTCCAGACGCCCCAGATGACGAGCGGCATGAGTGCCGCGCCGCCGAGCAGATACCAGAATGAAAGCCCTGCGGCAAAGAGCATAAAGACCGTCATCGAGGCGAAGATGATCGCGGTGCCGTAGTCGCCCTGTACTGCGACCATGCCGGCAGGAACGGCGGCATGCATCAGCAGCAGAAAAAGGTGCAGCGGCTGATTGAGCTTATCCGTGACCTTGGAGATATGCAGGGAAAACGTGATCAGGAACACGAGCTTGAGAATCTCCGAGGGCTGCACCTGAATGAAGCCGAAATCGACCCAGTTGACGTCGTCGGCGCCCTCGCGGCCGTAGCCCAGGCTGGTAAAGGTCAGTGCAAAGAGCCCGACCGCGACCGGCACATAGAGGAACCAGAACCGTGCGAGCTTGTGATAGTCGATCGAGGCGACCACAACGCAGCCGACCGCACCGATCGCCATCGAGATAAGCTGCACGATCCAGTCGTTCGAGTCCACCTCCTCGGTGATGTGCTGCGCCCACAGGGTATGGAGCAGCAGCACACTCATTCCGCCGCAGAGCGAAATGAGCAGCAGCAGAGGCACATCGAGCCGTTTGAGCAGCCCGGTGCGGCCGTCTGTGGAATCAAAGTGTTTCAATTTGTGTTCTCCAATCTGATGCTTTTTTCTGTTTTCAGGTATGTAATTTTTTAGGTGCTCGGAAAAATAAGGTTAAAACAAATAGTTTTAATTTCGCCCATATGAAAAGTTTCGCTCAAGCCTTTTCAAAGGCTTGCGGGTCGAGGGC
>CAMNJD010000042.1 GCA_946540705.1 uncultured Ruminococcus sp.
AGTGCCATATAATCCGCAATCAATGCGCGAAATGCCTCAATGTCAGCGCCGTTTGTTTTGAGCTGGTCAATCAGTGATTGCTCAACATCCTTAATCCTTGCCATAATGCCCGCCTCCTCTCCTGAAAAAACTCATGCGCGAAGGAAATTCAGAATTGTCGAGAGCCGCCCCGTTGTACGGTTCGTCAGAAAAAACGCGATTTTTCCGGCCGGGGCTACCATTTTTCCTCGTTCGTGTAGCCGGGGCGCTTCGCGTATATTCCGCGCTTATGGATCCGCTCATGACAGTCATGACAAAGCGGCATGAGCTGCATGTGTTCATCCCCGGCATCATCGGTATATGTTCTGCTGTACGCAAGCTCCGGATACTGTTTCAGCTCCCGGACATGATGCACCAGCGATGCAGGCGTCAGACGCTTTGCTTCCCGGCACATCATGCATTCGCCGTGATGCGCGTCAATGATCTCCCTCGACAGCCTGCGCCAGTACCGGTCATTGTAAAACGCTTCGATGCAGCCCGCTGCAATCAGCGCCCTGATCTGCTCTGTTGTGTACATGTTCTTTGCCCCAAACAAAAAGCACCCGAGCTTTTTACTCAGGTGCTTTCGCGATATTCAAATCTGACGGGACAGCAAAGAGGGGCGACGCGCCGCCCGGAAAAAGCTATGTTCGACCCGTCGCTTTTTCACAGCCTAATTATAGCACAGGTGCAATATGATATACCATGATATTCTCAAAAAAACATGCACAAAGAACAGGTGAAATCTTTGTGCATGTTTATCTGAAAAACTTTTCAAAAAGGCTTGACATTATTGCGCATTTATGGTATAATAGAAACATAGAGAGGAGGTGATAACATGAAGGACAAAATAAAAGAGCTCACCGAGACGGTTCACGAACTCGGCAAGCTCTTCGAGGAGATCGCAACAGTGCTCGCGAAGTTGGCGCTTCTCATCATGGCACTGCAAACGATCTGGCAAATCCTTCGGGGCGGCTAGACCGCCCCACCCCTTCGGGGGTTATGAACATTATATCACAAAACGAAACGGAGGTCAAGCCCATGAAAGATTTTACATTCGCAGCCTGCAAGATCATCATCGGAATACTTGTCATCATTGGCTTTGTCGCCCTGATGATTCATGTTTTTGTAAAGTGAGGTGAGAACAATGCCGAAAACTCCTGACAGCAATCTGAAAGCAATCACGAAATTCACAAAGGAAAAAACCGTGTCCGTGAATCTGCGCCTGAACAAAAACACTGATGCCGACATCATCGCAAAGCTCGAAACTGTCCCGTCCAAGATGGGCTATATCAAGCAGCTCATCCGCGCCGATATGGCAAAGAACGGATAAACCGCACCCCCTCTCATTTCGCTCAGAATGTGATTTGAGAGGGGCTTTTCTTTTGCGGTTACGTTTGCCGTATCACCTCGCAGGCCGCAAGCAGAGCGGCGCCGTGCAGCCGGCAGATGTGTTCATAGCTCTGACCGCGATCGGCTGCAATGCGGACGATGGATTTTCCGCTGATGTAGATTTCCCGCAGCAGCGCCCTGAGCCGCACGTTCGGGACAGACTCGATCGCTTGCCGGATTTCCTGCCGCAGATTGTCAAGCATATCCAGATATGCACCTGCATCATCGCAGGCATCGACATATTTCTGCACGGCATCGTCCAGCGCGACTTTCTGCCCCAAGTGGTTTTTCAGCGCGACCGCCTCCGCTTTCAGCTCGTCCAGATGCGCATTGACCTCCTTCGCGCGGTCAAGTGATTCCCGGTACCGGCTGAGGTATGCCTTTACTTCCTTCGCCGTCATGTGTCATCCTCCCCGAAATGCTCGCCCTCGCAGTCATCAAAATCGTCATAGCACACGAGCCGCCACATGCATTTCAGCAGCGAGTATGCCGCGAGCGACCCCAGCGCGATAATGCACTCACTGTTACAGCACGCGACCGTGAATGTCGCGAGAACGATCGTCAGCAGGATGTGATACACAATCAGCATCAGGATGTACTGTGTCGATTCCTTCATCTTCTGCGCCTCCTTTGTTCTTCATTCTGTATCTCATTTTCAAGATAATCGAATATACCGTCCACATCGGCTGCAACACCCATCATCAGCGTATCGCACTGAAAATCATGCAGATACTTTGCCAAATCCCAGTTATTCATCGCCCGGATGCGGTCACCGTTCGAGCGTACAATCGGCAGCGCATCCGGCTTGAATCGCTGCTGATCATCATAATCTCCACAGCTCAGGCAGATGTGCCGCCCCTCCGGGATGATGCGGCCGCAGAGCATGCAGGTGTTGTCAGGCATCGTTGTCTACCTCCTCCAAAAGATGTTGCTTCGTTTCCTCGATAGCAGCGTGTCCCTCTTCTGTATCCAGTAAGACATTTATATACTTCTCGCCTTCGTCCTTCGAGTCAATCAAACCGCAGCCGAGCAGATTCCCGGAAAGGAACTGCGCTGCCATAACGACAGCCATTTCATCAATAGACAGTGATTTGATTCTTTCATATCTGGTCATTCTCAGCACCTCCGTTTTCCGGGCATTCCTCTCCGCCCTTGAAATAGCAATCGTCGCAGGTGCAGTGCGTGTCGGCATACTGGCAATCCCTGCACTTGACACGCTCATAACCGGCATCGCTTGCCGGAATGTCGAGTCGTTCCTCGAATGCCTCAATCGCAGCATTGGGGCATTCATAGCTGCAATGCGCGTTGCAGAAGCGTTCGCATTTCATGTCTGCACCTCCTTCAATATTTTCCGCCGCTGCCGCTCATAGAAGCTCCCGTCCCCGATCAGCAGACCGACAATCTTACAGGCTCTCTCTGCGATCTCAAAAACAGACTGCGACTTCTCGATCTCGCTTGTCAGCGTTCCGGCGGTGCGAACGGCGTTCTGGTACTCGGCAAAGACCTCCCGCGCACGGTGAATCTCCTTGACCTGTTCGTCATACGCCTTACGGAGCAGCCGCTTGGCGTGCTCCGCATCCTCCTTCGGCATTCCATCAAACCGGAATGCGCGGTATACGGCTTGCAGCTCCGAGAAATACTTGTAGGCGGGCGGCGGCAGAGGGAGCAGATTCACAGTCCCGTCATACGCCTGCCGTTCGAGTGCCGACCAGACGCCGGAGTCTCTCAGGTCGATTTTCATGTTCTCACTCCTTTGTACTTGAGGGTTATTGAGGGTTTGGAGGGTTTCTATAGGAGTATATATATAATTTCACTTCAATTTTTCATATGATAGAATAGGAATAACCCTCAAACCCTCAACTACCCTCA
>CAMNJD010000043.1 GCA_946540705.1 uncultured Ruminococcus sp.
ATCGGACAGTGCATCGACCTTCTCCTGAATACCGGAGAGCGCATCGACCTTTTCCTGCACATCGGACAGTGCATCGACCTTCTCCTGAATACCGGAGAGCGCATCGACCTTTTCCTGCACGTCAGACAGTGCATTGACCTTCTCCTGAATACCGGAGAGCGCATCGACCTTTTCCTGCACATCAGACAATGCAGCGACCTTCTCCTGTACATTCGCCTGATTTGCGGCGATCTCGTCCATCTTCGCCTGAACTTCAGCAAATGCGTCAATTTGTGCGCGCAGCTTTTCAATTTCTTCCGCCGACTTTTCAATCGACTGCGCATTATTGAACGTAGACTGGATCGCACTGAGGTTGCGGTTCAGAGCCGCGATTGCCTCATGATTGACCTCCTGCTGCTGTGTCTGAGCAGCGGCATTTTGTCTGGCAGTCATTTCTGCCATCTGCGCCTTCATTTCCGCGATTGTCTGCTCCAGTCGGCGGACTGTTTCCGGATCAACAGACGAACCGGCGGCTGCCTGCTGACCCGATACGGCCTGCGGAACAGGCTGCCGGTCGGTGAATGCCGGTACAGCGGTCTGCGGTGCGGCGGATGCGCCGAAAGCAGACTGGATCGAAACATTCGAGGGGAGAACCGGCTTTTGCGGAATTTCGGCCGGTGCAGCCGGAATGACCTCAGTTGTGAGATCAATCTCCGGCAGAACCTCATTCACATCCCAGACCGGCTTCTGCGACAGATCGTCGATCCATGTCACCGTCGGATTAGTAAAATCGCCGAACACGCGCTGCTTTTCATGCTCATCATGAATAATGCGCGGCATATACAAAGTACTCAGATTCGGGCAGTTACCGAGCGTAGACTGGCTCAGCGATTCGCATGCAGGCGGAATATACAGCCGCCGCAGGGATGAGCATTCCCAGAAAGCACTGTTGCCGACCGTTTTGACCGTATCCGGGAGCAGCATGCTCTGGATCGACGAACACCCTGTGAAAGCGCCCGCTCCGATCCGACTGATGCGGCTGCCGAACTTTACGGTGCGGAGATTCTTATCGCCGCTGAACATATCGTCTGTGATCTCCGTCAGTCCGTCCGGCAGACTGATCGTTTCAAGGCTGAGCGCATTCATGAAAGCGCCGACACCGATCTGTGTCACCGTTTCCGGAATCAGGATCTTCTTCAGACGCTTACAGCCGGCAAGCGCGCCGGGGTCGATTGAAGCTGTCCCGTTCTCAAACATGACCTCCTCTAACGTATCGAGGAATGAAAACGCATTCGGCGAGATGATCTTTATGCTGTTCGGGATTACGACCCTGCGGATGCCCCTGCTCGCGAGATTGCGCATCGCGTGCGGAAGAATCGCGACATAGCTTGCCGGAATCTTCAAAGTATTATCCTTCTCGATCGTCAGCATAGAACCGGCGCCGAGCGAAAGAATGCCGGAGGTCTCATCCATAAGCTGCTGCACAGTCTTGGAACGCGCAGCAAACAGGAGCTTTTTGCCGAAATTCAGCGTTGCGCCCGGGCAGTGGAAAAACAGCTCAAGCGCAAGGGGCTCAGGAAAATCAGCCGGCAGGTTGACAGACTTGAGTTCGTTGCAGTCATAGAAGCACCAGCGGTCAAACTGCTTCAGCGAAGACGGTATTGTCAGACGCTCCAGCTTACTGGTATTCCGGAAGCTCCGGGTGAAAAACGCATAGGAAGCGATCCGGGTCACACCCTCCGGAATCGTCAGATCCTTCATCTGGGAAAAGCCCGCGAGTGCGCCGCTGCTGATCGAAGTGAAATCAGACGGGATCTTGACCTTATCCGTATTTGTTCGGATCAGGCTTTTCGCCTCCTCACGGGTAAAAACACGCTCCCCCATCCTTCTTGTGCCTCCTTTAACAAATGATATCATGTAAAATGAGTGAAATAAGTGGTGTTACATATTCCATGTATACCAATTAGAATTATTATACCATTTTTTTGATAGAAATGCAAGAGCATTTTGGCATTTTCTATATTCTGCCGAAAAAAATCTGCACAAGATACGAATTGCACTCTGAAACGGCTTTTCCGCAGATTTTGACAAGATATGTTTCAAATAGCTGCTGTCCGGCATTCACTGTACTGCAAGAGAAAATTTTACCTGTTTATCACATTCAGTTCTTGCTTTTTTTCGGATTCCGTGCTATAATATGGAACAGAAATATCCCCGTCTTTAGACTGTACAGGAGGTACTGCTATGATTATCAGACTCATCATTGAAATTCTCGTCGGCGCGCTCATCGGTTCGATCGCCGGAAAAATCATGGACAAGGAAAACAAGGGCTTTGTCATAAATGCTGTGCTCGGTATCATCGGCGGCGCAGTAGGCGGCTGGATCGGCAATATTCTCGGCCTCGGCGGCGGCTGGATCTCCGGACTGATCCTCTCGATCGTCGGTGCCTGCCTGGTCATCTATATCATCGGAAAGCTGAAATAACGGACACCGCCCCGATGGAACGCATCAGAAAGCATATCATTTTCAGCGGTGATGTGCAGGGCGTCGGATTCCGGTACAGAATGTATCATGCTGCGCATGCGAACGGCGTCAGCGGCTGGGTTCGGAATCTGTACGACGGTTCCGTGGAAGCGGAGCTGGAAGGCACTGAGGCTGCGATCGACATGACTGTCATGCAGGTCGAACGCGGCATGTTTGTTCGCATCATGAACATGGACGTAAAATCCGTCCCGATTCATAACGATCACGATTTTATTGTCAGAGACTAAAAAGTACCCGGTATCAGGAAGCGCGCCTGATACCGGGTGTTTGATTATTTGGGTATGTAATTTTTTAGGTGGTCGGAAAAATAAGGTTAAAACAAATAGTTTTAATTTCGCCCATATGATAAGTTTCGCTCAA
>CAMNJD010000044.1 GCA_946540705.1 uncultured Ruminococcus sp.
CGCATAGAAAACCGATGCGCCGTTCAGCACCCATTCCTTTTTCGAGATATTATAGGTGCGGTACTGCCCCGCCGACTTGAACACACCGGTGAACAGTCTGCGGTGAATGGACTGCAGCTCAGCAGGCGAAAACTGAAATGTCTGCTCTGCAAGCAGCTCGGCGATGCGGGAAGCGACAATGTCCGCTTCCATCGTTTCCTGTTCGGCGGTCTGTCGCACGTCGCGCTCCTCATAGTAGCTGCTGATCCGCTTCTGTGCAGTCGCAATGTCAATCCTGCCCTCGATATGCTCCTTTGCCGTTTCCAGAAGGTAGTCCGAGGTATGCAGCCCGTCAACATCCTGCAGACCGATCGCAGTCTGCCAGGCGGCGCTTCGCTCTGTGCGGTCAGGTTCCCCCTGACGGATATACTCGTCTAAATCGTACTGCCAATCATGACCCTGTGCCATATCCGCACCTCCTTCCGCATCATTTTCCTATATTTAGTATACCACAGCATAGCAAAAAATGCAATGCGTGAATGCAAAAAAGGACACTGCGCACGAAAAATGCACAGCGTCCTTTCCGTTTTCACGGCTTGGGGTCTTGATCGTCCGCATTCAGGGCATCCTCGAAGAAACTGTTGATTTTAGCATCAACCTGTTTGCGTTCCTCGGAAAATGTATGTTGATACACATTTTTCAGTGTAGCGTTGGTCGCCCATCCTCCCCTTTCCATGGCGTACTTGTCCGGGATACCGAGCGATAGCATCAAGCTTGCGTTCAGATGCCGCAGTTGGTGGAAAGTGAGCTCAAATCCGTTGGCTTTTGCCAGCTTTGTAAGGTGAGCCCGGATTGCTTGGTAGCTCATCGGCACGATGTATTCGTCATCACGCGTGTGCGGGACAGCCTCAATCAGGCTAAGCAGATACGGCGGCAGCGCAAGCTGTCGGGTTGACATATAAGTCTTGTTGACCTCGCGGACGACATCCTTATTCGCAAGGGCGAGCTTGCTGCGCTGTACCGTCAGCACGCCGTCCTTCACATCGCCAAACTGCAAGCCGCGTACTTCGCTGATTCTCAGGGAGAGCCAGAGTGCGAGCATGCACGGAAGCTCGATATCCGTGCCGCGAACAAGCTGAACGACCTGCGCTGGTGTTGGCAGCTTCTTGATTTGGGGCTGCTTGGGCGGAAGCGTCACATGAAATTCCGTGCGAACGCCGTAAAGCTTCAGCGCGGACATCACCAGATTTTTCGCCTCGTTGATGGATTTCCGGCTCATGTGCGCGGCATCTTCATTGATTGCCCGCTGCAGCGCAACCGAGTTCAGCTTGTCGATTGGGATGTTCATAATGCTTTGCAGACGATTTCGACGGATGACTTCGTAGCCGTAAATCGTTGAGGGCGATAATACGTTGCGCTTCAGTGCGATGTATCCGTCTACAGCCTCACCGACCGTCATGTGTTCGGCGGTGCCGGTGTACTCGGCCGCCAGCTTTCCTGCCTCCCATCGCGTGGGGGCTGTTACGGATTTGCGGGTTCTTGTGCCGTCCGGGTTGTCGACATAGAAGAGTGCCCGCCAGTTGCCGGACGGTAATTGTTGAAAAGTAGCCACTAAAATCCCTCCTTTTGTTGAAAGTAATCGATTATAGAACTTGCGGGGGCTTTGCGCCCCCACAGTTGTTACATTCTGAACAGCGCCTCTGGCTCGAGTCCTAGGTTCTCGATCACCGCCTGCAGTTGCCTGACCGTTAGATTCGATGGATCCTTACGGTAATTCCACAGCGTCCGCGATGTCACGCCTAAGAGCTCACATAACTGGTTGTCAGTCACGCCCGCGAGGTACTTTGCTCTCTCAATATTTCCCCAGACGATGGCGGAGATTGTATGCCGGGTCACTTTCGGTTCGTTTTTTTTCATCTTGATACACCCCCTTGCAGAAAATTTGATGTCACGTTTCGCTTGACTATATTAGATTTCTGTGTTATCATGTTGACAAGGATACAGATAATCCATGAAACTGCAGGCCTTTCCGCGGAGGGTTGCTTGCTGATTGCAACCCGCGCTCTTATTGTAAAAAGGGGCTTTCATGATGACGTCTCCGCGCTCCATGCCATCGAAGGCTTCGACCTCTGCCTTGCGCAAACGCAGCTCAGCAGCGACCTGCAGCTCAGAGTTCTGGGTCGGTCGTAAGAACACGATTGTCTTTGCCTTGCCCATCGCCCTGCCAAGCACCGAGCTGCGGGCATAAAAGTCCTGGGTCGCGCCGTAAAACGCGATGTTGTGCTTTCTGCCTTCTTTCATGATCTGGCAGACCGCGGTGCCATCGGAAAAATCCAAATTCTGAATTTCATCTATAAACACATCCAGCGGGATTTGCGGATTCTTTTTCTGATACCGGAACAGTGCCCGCAGAAGAGAATTAAGCAGGTGGATCTGATAGTCCGGATCCAGCCTCAATACAACGATCCGGTCTTCCGCCTCAAACAGCTGTGCCCACGATGCTTCGGTCGAATCAACCGTGCAGTCCTCATCCAGATTGATAAAAACGACTCGGCGGTCAACATACTCCGGCGGTAGATTTCGCCGCATCGCTCCCGGCGTGAACGAATCTGAGTAGTCAAACACGACAACGTGATGCCATAGCTCCTGACTGAATGCCAAAAGCTGGCATAGCAGGAAGCTCTTGCCGCTGCCGGACTGTCCGGTGACTAGCGTGTGCATGTTTTCCTGATCCTGACGGCGAATCTGCCGAACAGCAAATAGTCCGCTCCCGTCCTGCAGCAGAGGAAGGCAATCATAATCCGGCAGTTCAGAACGGGAAACCCAGTAGGGTTCGGTGTCAAGATTCCGCAGTTTCTGTACAACATCGGCATCTAGCATGTCGAGGGGGGAGATCGTATAGTTGCAGCCTGTGCCACCTGCCTGACAAGTCGTGAATCTCCGTCGGATTGGCATTTCCGTCCTCCGCGATCAGCATGCCTTGCTGCCGCAGTG
>CAMNJD010000045.1 GCA_946540705.1 uncultured Ruminococcus sp.
GTGGATTGACCCCGCTCTGAGGTCTGAGGTTTCTCCGCCGATGTCCGGACGACTTCAGTGATCTGGGCAATTTGCTCGGAGGGGGCAGTGTTCTGTATCCGACGAGAGTCGCTGCGATTTTGGCCGGTTAGGAGCACACCGAGCAGAACAGCACCGCCCGCAAGCACGGCTGCTGCCGGAACAATCAGCTTCCACGCCGATGCTTTGGATGACGGACTGACTGTCTGTTCATACGGATCGCGCAATGTCATCGGGAGCGAATCAGCTTCCGGCATGCTCCCCTGCTGCGCCGTATACTGCGGTATCCGGTTCGGTTCGGCCGGTTCAGAGGTGCTCTGAACAAAAGGCGCATCTTCCGGTATGACCGCAGATTCTGAATATGGTTCATCGGATACGTCTTCCGGGATAACAGGCGCAGGAGATTGTTTCCCCGCAGACATTCTCTCAACAGAAACCGGATTGGAAGGCGCCGGTTCCGGCAGATGCTCCGGCTGAATCTCCTGCTTGGGCACGGGCTGAGGAATTGCAGCCGGATTTGACCAAAGCTCCGGAGCATCCCCCTTCGAGCCCCATGTTTCCGGCAGCGCACGGTTTCCGGTTTGGTTCCATGCTTCCGGCAGATTGCCGCTTGCACTGCCCCATTCTTTCGGTTGCTCGTTCATAATCTCACCTCTATGGCTCGTCAATTCCTCCGTTCGGAGGATGACATTTTCTCAATCTGCGCAATCCTTTGACGCAGCCCCTGCAAACGCCGTATTTCAGGACAGAAAGCCGCATATATTCCGAGCAGGACGGCGTAAACAGGCACACACTGCGGACAGATGCCGGAGCGAATCGCTGATACAAAAAAATGAGCAGCAGCAAAAGATTCTTTGACTGACTGCGGATAAAAAGAACAACCGCCGCTGTCAGGATTGCTGCAAGCTGCACACCGGAAAAACAGTTGTGAAAATGCACTGACACAATCATGACAGTACTCAGGACAATGCTTCCTGCGATCAGCAGCGCCAGCTCTTTCTTCAGCGTAAATACCGGACGGACTACGGAACACTCCAGTTCAGCTTTTCTGTACCGATGAAACGCTTTCAGGATTTCCTTGTCGGTCATGGGCTTCTGATTGTGCTGTTCCATTATGAAATCTGATTCAGGATTTCCCGCTTGCGGGATTCATATTCATTTTCTGTGATCTGACCGGAATCGAGAAGTGATTTCAAATCATGAAGCTGCGTGTTATAATCAGTCTGCTGCTGACCGCCGCGGCTTACCATGCTCTTAGCCTTATCAAACATCTGCGCCGTTTTCTGTTTCATCGCATTGAACTTATCCGAATATGTCTCTGTTTTGACCTCCGGTTTTTTCACGGGATAGGTATTCCCGCAGCAGGGGCAGAACCCGTACAGATTCGTGACGGATTCCTCCTTCACATCGAAAATCGGGAGCCCGCTGATCAGCGTCCAGCAGCCGCCGGTTATGTAGATCAGACAGCCGTCCTTCAGCCCGATCGGCGCACATCCGATTCTCTTATTGCTTCTTACTGTTTCTGCGATCAGTACCGCAGAATTCCCGCCGCAGAACGGACAGAACATATCCCGTTCAATAATGACCTGATTGTTGCTTTTCATACGATGACCTCCCTGTCACATTACGGTCTGTTATTTTGAAGTTTGAAAGGAAACCGGTATACTATTGATGTCCCAACTATCTCTTGAAGATATCTGCTTGTCTTTTTGCCGTGATACTGCGGCAAGGCGGCGGCTTTCTGCCTTGTCTCAAGACAAAAATCCTGCGCATCTATTCTTCAAGATTTCATTGGTACATCAATACCATATTATGCAGAAAAATGCAATGAGAGCAGTCAGAAAAAACCACATGCATTCAGAAAGAATCTACAGTTATCTTACCATTTAATACCAATGGTATTCCTCGATGATTTTGGAGGGATCCCCCTCGCATTCGATCGCTTCAATATTGATGCCGATCTTGCCGTATTTCTTGACGATGATATTCTCCGCACCGATCTCCCTGAGGCAGCTTCGCATGTTCATCACGAGCTGCCGCAGATTCCCCTGCTTGTCCGGGTCACCGTCCCAGAGGATGCCAAGCAGCTCCCCGTTCGTGCAGTATGCACCCTCCTTGTAGATCAGATATGCAAACAGTTCAATCGTCATGCCGCGGCCGAAATCGAAGGGCATGCCGTTCACAAACAGTGCAAACGGGCTGCACTGCACCTTCAGCGGGCTCTTGAACGTGTTGAGCGGAAAGCGCAGCTCTTGCAGCTCACGAATAATATCCTCCTCGCAGACGGGCTTCATCAAAAATCCGCTCGGGTGCATCCCGACCGCGTCAAACACATATTCCGGATGCCCTGTGATATAGATGATGTTGAGCTTTTTGTATTTATCCTTCAGCATCGGTGCTGCATCGACACCGTTCAGGCCGGGCATCTCGATATCGAGGAAAATGATTTGTACATCGTCATTCAGCAGTTCAAACGCTTCCTTCATATTGGATGCGCTCATATGTGTACCGGCCGGGTCGATCTTATTCAGCATAAAGAGCATCAGCTCGGTGGATTCCTTCTGATCGTCTACCGAAATCGTAATCATTGTGTACCTCCCCGGTTCTCCGGAATCGTGATCCTCGCAGTCGTGCCGTGATCGCCGGAGATGATCTCCAGCTCTCCGCAGCCCATTGACCGCAGTCTTGCGCGGACATTTTCGATGCCGACACCCTTACGTTTTTTCTGCTGCGCGGTAATGCCGCTTTGCCCGGAGCCGTCATCTCTGATTTCAATGCAGTAGCCTCCGTCCTGTCTGACGGCTTTGATATAAACGGTACCGCCTTCCTCATAGGTTCCGATGCCGTGACGGACAGCGTTCTCCACAAGGGGCTGCACGGACAGGGACGGAACCAGAAACTGGTCGCATTCGATTTCATACTCCACCTGAAGCAGCTCTCCGTAGTTGTCGCGTTCAAGGTCGAGATAAGCCTCGACATTCTCCATTTCCTTTTCAAAGGTGATCAGCGGACTGCCGCCGAGCGCATCGAAATGTGAGCGGAGATACTTTGAGAATTTCGTGATGCTCTCGTAGATTTCCGGGTCATGTCTGCATCTTGCACGCAGTGCCATCAAAGAATTATTGATGAAATGCGGCTGGATCTGTGCCATGAGCATCTTGTTTTTGTTGTGCTCTGCCTCCAGTCTGGACTGATAGAGCTGCTCCTGCACCTTCTTCTGATAGTCCGCAGTGAGATACCAGAAATAGATCAGCAGACCCAGCGCACAGATCTCATCCGTAAGATTGTCAACCGCATCTATAATCTCCAGGACAACGGTTATGATCGTTATGAAAGCGATCAGCAGCAGGATGACGCCGTGCTGCCGGTTCCCGTTTCTTACCATGCGGATCGCACCGGTTATGATAATAAGTTCGTAAAATAGGATCAGCAGAGGGGGCAGGAAATTGAACGGACCGCCGTGGTAGCTGTGATCCAGTCCGTAGCCGTAGATCAGATCAACGCCGAATGCATTGATTCCAAGCAGGATCATATAAAATATCAGCGGGATTGAAAAGAAGATCCGCTTTTTGATCGGAATTGAGACAAAGGTTTCCAGCAGCAGGATCAGCGGATAGATCGTATACACCAGTGCAGATTTTATGTACAGGATCCAGACTGGCTTTTGATAGAGGTCGCACCATTCTTCCGTCTCGTCAAGTACAGCGATCCCGAAGGTCAGCAGCATTGCAAAGCCAATCAGTGTGCTCCTGACGCTTCTTTCTGCGCGGTTGGCCAGCAGCAGCACGCAGAATGCCGCAAGAATCATAACTGTCAGGTAATTTTCCGTGAACAGGCTGATGATAAAGCGCATACGATCACACTCCTTTCACGTTCTGACTGCGCAGGGAGATTGCTGCGGTCGTACCGTGTGCATCGCTGCTGACCGTAAGGATTCCCGCAGCAGCAGACCGCAGTCTTGCGCGGGCATTATTATATCCGATCCGCTTCCGTTCAGATTGCCGCTTGGTGATATTGGAGCTGCCGACGCCGGTATCCCGGATTTCAACACAGGTCGTCTGATCCTGTGCCCGGACGCTGATCCGGACAGTTCCGCCCTTCTCGTAGGTGGCGATGCCGTGCCGCACCGCATTCTCTACAAGCGGCTGTACGGAAAATGCAGGGATCAGGAAATTGTCGTAGGCAATATCGTATTCTATGCGGAGCCGGTCGCCGTAATTCTCGCTTTCCAGTGCAAGATAGGCCTCGATGCTCTCCATTTCCTTCTCAAATAAGATCATTTTCGTATCGCCGAGTGCATCGAAATGCGCACGCATGTAGAGTGAGAAGTTTGTGACATACTCATACAGCTCAGGGTCCTGACGGCAGCGCGCCCGCAGAGACATCAGGTAGTTGTTGATGAAATGCGGCTGGATCTGCGCCATGAGCACGACATTCTTGCTCTGCTCAAGTGCGAGCCGGTTCTCTGCAAGTGCAGTCCGCGCCCGGTCGAGCGCCTGCGATTTCTGTACGGCCGCAGCAGTTCTGTGCTTTTCGTAGAAGATAAAAATAATAAACGCTGTGACTGAAACAGAAATATTATTGAAGCCGACGCCCGGATCGGTGACAGCATGCAGCAGGATGCCGATGACCGGGATTCCGGTTGCGGTGCAGATGATCTGCCGCAGGAACGGCTCTGTACTGCGCCGGTGATACCAATAGACAGCGAATACAAACAGAAACGATATGACGGTGACGGCTGTCCAGAGAAAGTATAGAGGCCCTCTGGAATAGATGCTCATTCGGTCGAAGCTGTACAGCAGACCGGTAAAATGGTTTGTCACTAAAAGCAGCAGCAGCGGCAGATGCAGAAGCTGCACGGCAAACGCAGCGGTTTTCAGTTTTGTCAGACCGTTTTTTTCAGCAATATGCTTTTTAACGATCTGCACAAAAAACAGTGTCTGAAATGCACCCGTCACATAGTACAGAAAAACAGATACCCTTGCAGTCCATTCAAAAAGGGCTGCGGTGCGTCCCACTGTGACAATTCCGAGCACATTGAACAGATTATACAGAAGGATCGCGTAATAGAACACGATGATCTCTCCGGTATACGGGACAGTGAACGGCTGCCGCACCTGATCCTTTCCGAGCTTCACTTTACTGCTGAGTGAAAAGATCATCAGCAGCAGGAATAATTCATTCCAGAGCTCAATCACTGCCTGGATAAAGAGCGGTATTCCGATCCGATCGACCAAAGCCTGCATATTATCCCTCCTGAGATCAGATTTGCCGGTTTCAGGCTCCGGCATGAAATGATCATATTTTATACCTATAATATATTATATCACAATATGTAGAAAAGTGCAATGGGAGCGGTGAGAAAAAAGTCTCAGAATGAAAACATGGGAGCATAAATGGAGCCGGGCAGTGCCCGCCTACCTAATTTCTAATCCTACGCATCAGCGCGTTTTTCATGATGCTACTTTGAGTGAAAGTGAACTGCGCGGGAACCGAAGGGATTTATAGGCGGGTAATCAGCCGTTCAGTAGGGCATTAAAGAATCCGTCAATTCGCTCGTCAACCAGCTTGCGTTCCTCGGAAAATGTATGCTGGTACACTGACTTCAGCACGCCGTTGCTTGACCATC
>CAMNJD010000046.1 GCA_946540705.1 uncultured Ruminococcus sp.
CTATCAGCGGGGATTCTTACTGAGTCTGTTCACGATTCCGGCACTTCTGATGCCGAATGCGGGCATCGTGAAGCTGGCCGAAGCAAAGGCTGCGAAGATCAGCGGCAGAGTGCTTTATGTCGCAGAGAACGGCAATGACGCCGGCGGAAACGGCTCATCGCAGAGTCCGTACCGCTCCATCAAAAAAGCCGCGGAGGAAGCAACCGCCGGCACGACGATTCTCATCCGTCCCGGCACCTATATTGAGGATGATATCCGACCGGGAGAATCCGGCAGAGCGGATGCGATGATCGTATTCCGTCCCGAAAACACGGAGGACATGGGCAAGGTCATCATCAAACACAAGGATGTATTTGACGGCTCCTCCGTCACGCCGCAGGTCAGAGCACAGTGGCTTCAGGATACCGGCTGGCGCGAGGATGAAGTGCAGCATTACGACAATGCCGGCATCGAATATTCTATCGCCGGCAGGAAGAATCAGCTCACCGATGTGTTCAACCTGTTCGGGCGGGACTATGTCCGGATCGAAGGCTTTGTCTTTGAGGATTACAAATATGCCCGCAGCACCATCAATATTATGGGCAGGGGCAATGAGGTTCTGAACAACAGATTCCAGAATATCGGCTGCGTTTACAATGCGCCGTGGTCATGGTCGAATCAGGGCGTTTACCGTCCCGATGTGACCATTCCCGTTGCAGGTCCGGACAATGTCATCCGCAACAACTATTTCCAGAGCGTATACGGTGAAACGCTCTGCTACGACAATCACACACAGAACAGCATCATCTGCGAGAACACATTTATCGGTGCGATCGGCAAAAACGCCGGTGCAGGCGGCGCGGAATCCTCCACACTCGGCGGAAGAGCCGACGGAAACCGCAATAATGTTTTCGCGTTCAATTATTCCGGCGGCTCGGTCAACGGCGGCACGATCTGGCTTGACATCAGCGTCAGGGATTTCACCGCAGTCCGGAATGTTTCACACAACACCGCCTATTTCATGTTCAATGAATCGGAATGCACCCGGAACTGGGCATACGAAAATATCGTCTATAACAAACCGCTGGACGCAAACAAGCGCATGGTCGGGGATACACCGTACTTCATGAATTTCCCGGCACAGCGCATCGAATCGGGATTATTCTCCGCATTCTGGGATACCGGCTCCACATGGGATGCGCACTGGGTCAACAATGTGACCTATAACCTCAAAAACGGCATCTCGCTGGACAGATCATGGAACAATGATGTCCGGAACAATATCGCATATGAAGATGCAGCCAGTATGTACGGCAGCAATGAGACAGTCGGCATTCTGGTCAAGGAAACCTCCGTCAACGGTTTCCACGCATGGCACGGCATCGACCTCAAGGGCGGCGGCTCCAATATCTTTCGGAGCAATCTGTGGTATTCTCCCCGAAAGGCAGCCTATGTCCGCTATATGGATCCCTCGCAGCCTGCGATCACCGTGGATGCATTCAACGCGCAGGTCGGCGTCAAATCCAATCTCGGCAAGGATCCGATGTTTGTCAATGCTGCTGCCGGAGATTTCTCGCTGAAGGCAGGCAGCCCTGCGATCGGCGCCGGAGAGGGCGGCATCGACATGGGTGCCTATGCGGTCTATCCGAAAACAGCAGTCGGCTACAATCCGGATCTCGGTCTGACGGAGGATGTGAATGTCAGCTTTGGCACGCTGAATTCCGCCGCAAAGCCCGGCGATGTCATTGATCTGGAGCTGAAGCTCAGCAAGCCTGCCGCAGGAAATATGTCCTTTACCGTCACACCGGTTGCCGGTGATGCGCGTCCGGACAAGGATTACAGCTTTGTCGATGCACCGGATGTGACATTCTCCGCAGGTGATACAAGCAAGACCGTCCGCGTCAAAATTCTGCCGGGATATGATCTCGATCAGCTTCTGGTGTTCCGGCTCGTTCCGGCAGGCAGCACAAAGCAGGAAGCAGTCGGTGCGAGAGACATGCATCTAGTCCGGATTCACCGCGAGGATATGCATACGCTTGTCATCAACAATGTCGGCGACCAAATGGGAAAATCCATCGTGGAATACCATAAGGCGGGCGATGTCGTCACGCTCGATGCAAAATCCAGACCGGGTTACACATTTGACTGCTGGCAGCCCGGCATTGATGCCATGGAGCTTCAGACGGACGGTACACGCTGCACCTTCATCATGCCGGATTACAATCAGCGCATTCAGGCAAAATGGAAGCTGAACGGGCAGTATGTTCATGTCTCCGGCATCAGCCTGAATCATGATTCGCTTGCGCTGAATGCAGGCGATACGGCAGCGCTCGGCGCATCCGTCTCACCGAACAACGCAACCGACAAAGCGGTGCTGTGGACTTCCTCGAATCCGCTTGTGGCATCCGTTGACAGCAGCGGCGTAGTCACCGCATGGTCTGAGGGCTCCGCTGAGATCATCGCAAGAACGCTGGAGGCAAGCGACAAGCAGTTCACCGCAAAATGCAAAGTGAATGTCACAGGCACCGTTGCGCCTGCCGGTGATGTGACCGAAGCAGAGGATTACAATGTGCAGTCCGGCATCAATACGGAGGATTGCAGCGAGGGCGGCAGCGATGTTGCCTTTATCGAGAACGGCGACTATATCGGATTCCACGGCATGAACTTCGGCAGAGGCGCAGCT
>CAMNJD010000047.1 GCA_946540705.1 uncultured Ruminococcus sp.
GCTCGATGTTTGCGCAGCAAACTCGACACAGCGAAGCGAGGGGCGCCCCCATTTTGAATCCGTCGGAGACACTTTCTCGACAAACTGAGCGCGAAGCAGAGTTGCTTCGCGCTGTTTTGTATTTCAGTATTTGGGGAGAATCAGCCGCTTCTCAACGACCTCCGCGACAAGCTGTGTCGCATTGCGGTAGCCGGTTTTTTGCAGCAGGTTCTTGACATGATACTTCACGGTGTTGGTCGAGATGCCCAGCTTGTCGGCAATTTCCTCATATTTGCAGCCGTGTGTCAGCTCCCGGATGACATCAAGCTCACGTTCAGTCAGGCTGCTGCTCTCCGCACAACCGATCATCAGTGACGGCGCTTCGGCCGGATAAACCGATTCGCCGCTGACCGTCCGGCGGCAGATCTCCAGCAGATCGGTCGCGGAATCATCCTTATACCAGAAGCTGTCGCAGCCGCATGCCCGTGCCTTGCGCAGAAACGAATGCTCCGGCATGGACGTCATAATAATGATCCTGACCTGCGGGGAATGCTTTTTGATTTTCGCGGCAGCCTGAAGGCCGGATTCGTCATCGGCTGTACAGACATCCATCAGAATCAGGTCGATATTTCCGCGCATGCACACGATCTCCGCATTTGCAGCATTCGCGATCGACGCGACGATCTCAAACTCGCCGGTATCGCGCAGCCGTCCCGCGATCGCCTCACGGGTGATCCTGGAATCCTCAACGATCAGAACCTGCGTCATAAATTATGACCTCCTGTCGATTTTGTTCTGTGCTCAGCCGCCGGCAGATCAACGATCAGCACAACGCCGCCGCGGCAGACAACCTGCATGGACGCGCCCTCCTGCTCGAGCGTCCTGCGGAGACTGCTCAGCCCGTCACCCTCGCGGACGGAAGTGACCTCCTTGTTGCCGCTGCATGAGATCTCAACATGAAAACCCTTCCGGGTTTCGGTAATATCAACGAGCAGACGGTCCGCTCCCGCATGCCGGACAGCATTGGTCAGAGCCTCCCGGACTGCGGCATAGAGCAGCAGCAGCACGCGGCGTTCCGTCGGCTGTCTGCCACGAAAGATGACTTTGCACCCGATCATCTCTGCGACACGCAGCAGTTCCTCCTCCGGTGACGATTCCGAACGGGTCGGTGTCAGCGGAATATTCTCCATATCCCGGATTGCCTCCTCCCAGTCCGCGAGCAGACCTGCACGCTCCTGCGGTGTGAGCGGCTTCTGCATCGCCTGCTTTGTCGCGATGAGGCATCGGCCGAGTTCGTCATGAATGCGCATTTTCGTCGCAAGCAGCTCTTTGTCGCGGTTGATCTTGACAATATTTGCCAGCAGGTCACGCTGCCGTTCCTGAAGCGCAAGCAGCCGTTGATTGTTCCGATAATGCTCCTCGCTTTTCTGATAAAGGTCGGTGATATCGTCGCCCTCGGTCTGGATCACCGTGCTGCCTTCGGCAATGAGAACGGTCTGCCGGAAGCGCCAGATCCGGCCGTCCGGATACCGGAAAATCACGGTGCTGCCCGCCTGATCTGCACCGGTCAGCCATTGTTCGCGCAGCCGGACACAGCCGTTTTGCTGCTCTGCTGCGGTGATCTCCTGCCACATCGACGTCACCTCAATCACGGTATGACCGGTCAGGATGCCGACCAGCTCGTTCATCCGCTGATTGACAAGGATCGGCTTTCCGGCTTCGGTCGAAAGGCAGAGCCCGCCGGGGTAGGAATCGACGGCCTCTTTAATCATTCGGGCGAGCTTGAGCCTACGGATGTGCTGCTTCGGCATCTAAGAAATCTCCTTTCTCTCCTGAACGGTCAGACGCACTGTATTTCCGTCTGTCTGTGCGGTGATCGCAATGGATTCGCTGCGGGAGAAATCTGCGTCGGCGATCGCCTCTGCTGCACCGGGATCGGCGGCATCGCATCTGATGCAGAATTTCTGCTCCGGCGTCACGGATATTCTGCACGTTTTCAGCGCAAAATCAGCGGCCTCCGCGCAGTGTTCCAGCAGATCGAAGACGCAGAGCGACAGCTCCGGCGAACAGTCCGCCGTCTGCATCCAGGCCGCATCGGCATCTGTCCCGAGCATCCGGAAGCAGCTCAGCAGATCGCGGACACTCAGCTCCAGATCCGCCGCAGGGATCGTACCGGTCTCCTGCTCCGTCAGGCGCAGGTTGCAGCGGCGCTTGATGTAAGTGCCGAGGAATATGATCTGCGGAAAGGCCGTGCTGCTCTCGTCCTGCATCGCAGACTCCGTGAGACTGCGGATGCGAACGAGCTGGCTGCCGACCTCATTGGTGATGCTGTCATAGATGTGGTTCTGTGCTTCGATGCGTGCCTCCTCGGAGCGGGTCTTGAGCTCCTCGCTGAGCAGATCGCTTTCCTTTTCCAGCTCCTGCGCGGTTTTTTGCAGATCTGCGATCACGGCATGCAGAGCCGAGACATCCTGCTGATAAACCAGAAAGCCATTGTGCAGCTTATGCAGATGCAGCTCCGTGCCGGGCGGGATCAACAGTGCATGCGACTCCCGGAGCCGCTGAAGCCCGGTCTGTGAGAGGGTGCAGGCATGACCGGAGGCGGCAAGCAGATTTTCCTCCTCGCTGAAAATCTGCATGCCGACCGTTGAACTTTCAAAGACCTTTCGGTACTGCGTATTGACCGGTACCATGCCGAGCAGAATACAGCTCTCCCAGGTCATTGCCTCAACGAAAAACAGCTTGACCGTCATCTCGATCAGTTCCGGGATCGGTGCAAAGCTGTTGATGAGGTACGGGATCACGATGACCGGCATCAGCCCGCCGATGAGAAACGGCAGCAGCTTGTGCAGTCTGCGGGCACGGATGCTGCGGCTCTTTCTGTAGACGATAATGAGCCGCACCAGAATCAGCGAAACAGCCCAGACGATGATGACCGAAACGCCGTAATTCGCGTGGAAAGACAAATTTTCCGGCTCATTCTTCCGTGTACGCACCATGATATGATGATAGGAATTCGTAATCATCAGCAGCGTCAGCACAAGGTCGGGGATCAGCAGATAATACAGGCGGTGCGGAATGCGGTAATCCTCACTGCGTCCGAGACAGAAGGCCGAATACAGCCCGAATGTCGGAATCAGCACCATCGGCACGACGATCAGAAAACCGGTCTGCCGCATCAGGTGCATATTTTTGTAGAACACAGCGTCCTGAAAATAGCGCAGTGTGACCCAGCCTGTCATGACAGCGATCTCCGCATAGAGAAAAATGCGCATGCTTTTCTGTGTGATGCGGCTGTGGATTGCAAAGCACCATACGCCAAGCAGAATCAGATATGCGGCAAGGACGATCAGCTCACGGAAACGGTCAGCCGGGAGGAAGCGCAGGCTGAACTGCCGGTAGGCAGAAACGATGCACAGAAACAGCAGCCCGAGCAGATTATACAGCACGATTTTTTGATTTGCGTTCACAGCTTCCTCCCTCCGATCATTTTCATCTATATTATACCATATGATGCAAAAAAGTGCAATGGGCGCAGTCAGAATAAATCTACAGTGAGGCTGCATGAGAGCAAAATCGGAGCCGGGCACTGCCCGGTTATACCATATGATGCAAAAAAGTGCAATGGGCGCAGTCAGAATAAAAGGGTATGTAATTTTTTAGGTGGTCGGAAAAATAAGGTTCAAACAAATAGTTTTAATTTCGCCCATATGAAAAGTTTCGCTCAAGCCTTTTCAAAGGCTTGCGGGTCGAGGTGAGTTTGCAGAGCAAACT
>CAMNJD010000048.1 GCA_946540705.1 uncultured Ruminococcus sp.
TGACGCGCTTGATCATCACCGTGATGTGTATCTGAAAGATACCCGCAAAACGGAAGATCCGCTGAACGGGTACATCACGAATGCAAGAAAGCAGGATTTCTACAATTACCGCCTTCACTTCGATCCGGAACAGGGCTATCTGCTCATGGCAGACAGCGACAAGGAAGATGACCTGATCATCCGGAATTTCACAATGGTAAACAGCCAGATTGTGCTGCACGGTGTGCAGAACATGGGCTTCACCGTGACCGGAGTGGAACCGGCGTTCACATATGATCTGTACCAATTAAAATCCGGTGAGGAGCATCATTTTCACCGCTTTGAAAGCATGGAATCCAACAGATACGCACATCTGACACATGAGGACTATGATCTTGTGTATTCCGGCGACCTGCGGGACATTGACGGTGACACGATTCCGCAAAAGCTGGATATGCTGTTTCAGAAATTCAATGTCGATCATCCGGCTGATTTCACGGGACGGTCTATGAGCACAAGTGATGTGGTCGTGGTGATCGAGGGCAGCGGGAAAACGCCGTACTATGTCCAGCCTGCCGGTTTTGAGGTCATGCCATACTTCTTCGCACACAAAACAGACCTCATAGACATCAAATTCACCGGAAATCCGAAAGGATTTAACGCGATCAAGGTCGCTGCGCGGTCGGATTCCTTTGAGGACACCGGAGAAACGAATATGCTGATTCCCAATACTCCGGTTTTCTATGCGCGTCTTTCCGAGAATGCGGCGCTTGCCGATGTGCAGAAGGTTATTCAGACAGCGCAGGAAAACGGCTGCTATCTGACCGGTGATTCGGTTGCATATCTGACTGAGCGCTTTGGTGTAGACTTCATGCCGGAGATGCAGCCGGTCGATACCGTGCTCCGGATTCCGGAAACCGATGTGACGGTGGACATTGCCGCAGTCGGGCATTATACCATGACAAACACCTACGATCAATATGAGGGCGGCATCGACAGCGACGGTCACGAGCGAAAGGACAACTTTTCGCAGCAGTCGGAATCGTATACTTACACTTATCTCGGAAACGGGATTGTTGAGGAAGAATATTCATCTTCAACGCAGGATTTCCCGTCTAGCCCGCTGCATTACAATCTCTATGACAGCGAGCAGCGTGAACGTCTCGTGCAGGGTATGCTCGAATTTGCCCGGCAATCCGAAAATCTGACTACGCACATTGACCAAAGAACGGAATGGTCATATTACATTGTTGCTGACATGAAAACATGGTCGCTGAACGAGTCTTCTCGCTCCAAATTGGAACACTTTGACACGCTGGATGAAGCGATTGCGCGGTTCAATGCGCTGCGGACGGAAGCGTATAACGATGAAGCTATTTACACCGATGTTCATCCGAATCTTCCGCTTGCCCGTCTGACACTCGGTATTTCGCATTCGTCACACACACTGGAATGCGATCTGATTCAGGTGCGCGGTGGGCAGAATATGATCATTACAGATTACACACACTACCCGCAGTCAAGAAATAATCCGAGATTGCAAGCGGCGATCTCAACGATTGCGGAACAGTGCGGCATTGACCGCGTGCTGGATTTCCAGCCGGACGAAAGCGGCAGCTATGTCCCGGTGATAACACCATATGAAAAGCCGCAGCAGCAGCCGATGGTGGCAAACTTTTACCGTGAGATTGAGCGCCTGAAACTGAATGCACGCGCCGTCGGCGAACTGAGAGATATGATCGAGGAACACTTTGATACGGATAAGTCACAGGTCAGGCAGGATGCGGACAGTATTGTGGACGGGATTGCAGCGCGGATGTTTGAAGACAATGACGCATTTTTGCAGTATTATCGCGGCGATGCACATGACAGTATTGTGGACAGTGTGTTTGAAGCGGCATATGAGCGTGTTGCTGAAATGCGGGAAAAAGTACATCAGATTGTCTGGTATTCCGACGATACCGGCGCGGATGACGGACCGGAACTCAATACCTTGCAGGAAGCTCTGGATTATGCGCGGAAACATCTGCCGGACAACGGTTTTGAAGGATTCACGGTCTATGACAGGGAAGAAAAGCGAATCGAAGCTGTCGAGGGGCATTTTCCGGAGCGCGGTGTTTTCATGCCGGAAATCTACTACAACAGTGGCATGATGACGCAGGATGAATACAACCGTGCGAGAATGGAGGAACATGAATATCTGCTGATGATTCAGACACCGCAGCATGATGTGCAAGCTGAAGGGACATTTCACACGCTGGAAGCTGCGCAAGATGCCGGTAATGAAGCGATCCGAAGCGAAAAAGCAATCGGTTATGCGGTACTGAATCAGCCGGAGAGTAAGATCGAAGTATATGACAGCGACTTTCCGACAAGCGGCGTATTCAGCGAAGAAGTTTACACGAACAGCCCGTTCCAAACGCTGACCGTCCATACAGACGCTCCGCTGAAACCGGCGGAAGAACCCGAAACGCAGAAAAAGGGGCGTCCAACCAGAGCAGAACAGCTTTACAAGCTCTTTGCGGAGATGTATCCGGAAATCATCAGCGGCGATCATGAATATGAGCGCTATGAAGATCCGGACGGTGAGGAATCCGGCTTTGAGCCGCTTGCCGTTGAAAATCACGGCGGCGGACAGTATTCGTGGTCAACCTTCTACTTCCAGGAAGGCGAACTCATGGCAGATCCGGATTTCTGTTTTCTGCTCGATCACGAAAACAAACGCATGGAAATCCTGTCATTCCAGATGGACGGTGTTCCGCCCTACGGAACCATGTACGAGTGCTGCATCGACGATACGGGCAACGTGGATGAGAGGCTGCGGGCAGAACTGGAACAGACCTTCCTGCAAAATCTGAAAAATGCCCGCGATGTGGGACGGCAGCTTGTGCGATATACAGACAAGGAAGGCAGAGATATTTCAGTCGAACCGGACAAGGAGTCGGAACCTGAACAGCCTGAAATCACAGAGCCTTCGGCACAGTACCGTGCTGTCCTGAACGCATTTTCCGAAAAGCACAATCTCGGCGAACTGAATGTGCAGCAGGACGGTCGCGGCAGAGCAACGATTTATGAGCGCTTTGCGG
>CAMNJD010000049.1 GCA_946540705.1 uncultured Ruminococcus sp.
GCCGATGACTACGGCCACCACCCTGCCGAGATCGCCGCGACCCTCAAAGCCGCGAAGGCAATGCCCTACCGCCGTGTCATTGCCGTGCATCAGCCGTTCACCTACTCCCGCACCGAGCGCCTGCTCGATGATTTTGCCGATGCACTGCGCATTGCGGATATCGTCGCGCTGACCGATATCATGGGCGGCAGAGAGGAGAATACCAGAGGCATCTTCACGCGCATGCTCGCGGAGAAGATCCCCGGCTGCATCTGGTTCCCGCAGGACGAGACTGACCCCGATTCCAATGACAAGCGCAAGTATCAGAATTTCGATGCTGTCTGTGATGCGGTATGCCGGATCGCGGAGCCGGGCGACCTCATTATCACGCTCGGCTGCGGCGACGTCAACAAGCTCTCCAAGCAGATCGGCGACACCCTGCAGTCCCGTGAGCATCTGTGAGCAGAAAGGAGACCGCTATGCTCAACGAAAAAGCCAAGGCGATCTACAGCTATATCCGTGAGCGCATCGACGAGGGCTATGCCCCGACCGTCCGTGAGATCTGCGCTGCGCTCGACATCCGCTCGACCTCGACCGTTCACCGCTATGTCAATCTGCTGGTCGATGAAGGGCTGCTCGATAAAATGGACAATCAGAACCGTGCGATCCGTCTGCACGGCCACACCACGCGCAATGTTCCGCTGATCGGCACGGTCACAGCAGGCCAGCCGATCACCGCAATCGAGAATATTGAGGACTATATCAGCTATGTGCCGGACAAACACTACGCCGGCGACCTCTTTGCGCTCCGCATCCGCGGCGAGAGCATGATCAAGGCCGGTATCCTCGACAGCGACATTGTCATCGTTGAGCAGTGCGATCTTGTCGGAAACGGAGAGATCGCGGTCGTGCTCGTCAATGAGGATGAGGCAACCGTCAAACGGTTCTACAAGGAAGACGGCGGCTATCGGCTTCAGCCGGAAAATGACACAATGGAGCCGATCTTCGTCCGGGAATGCTCCGTTCTCGGCAAGGTCGTCGCACTGATCCGGTATCTGCAATAAGAAAGGAAGAATAAACCATGAAACAACGTGTAAAGGTCGTGCTCTGC
Source organism: uncultured Ruminococcus sp. (assembly GCA_946540705.1). Taxonomy (GTDB): domain Bacteria; phylum Bacillota; class Clostridia; order Oscillospirales; family Ruminococcaceae; genus Firm-04. The sequence continues at coordinate 1,091 of CAMNJD010000049.1, forward strand.
GGAAAGGAATATGCTTTATCGACGGAGGATGCTCCGAGCTATGTTTATCAGCTCGCCAAAACGCTTGAAAAGCGCATTTCCGATATCACGGAGAACAATCCGCGTGTGTCGGCGCATTCCGCTGTCATGATGGTCGCGCTGTCCACGATGGACGAGCTGACCAAGGCGAACAACAGTGTCGAGGTCATTCGCTCGCAGGTCAAGGAATATGTCGATGAGGCAGGCAAGGCACGCCTGGAGCGCGATGCCGCACTGCGCGAGATCGACGTTCTGAAGGCGAAGATTGAGCAGCTTGAGAATCTCAATAAGCTCAAGGATCTCAAGGAGTCCATTCAGGCGGATGAGGCGGGCCACAGGAAGAAAAAGCCCGCACAGCAGGCTGAGGCTGATGAGACAGACCCGGCAGGGGAGAGCCCCGCTGCGGAGCATGCTGACGGCGAACAGCAGCTCCCGCTTACCGAACCGGAAGCATGACGCATCCGGAAAAGGCTGAGCTGCTCGCACCTGCGGGCAGTCCGGAGGCGCTGACTGCGGCACTGCGCTGCGGCGCGGATGCCGTGTACCTCGGCGCAAAGCAGTTTTCTGCGCGGGCAAATGCCGAAAATTTTGACCGGGACGGCCTGATCGCAGCAGCAGAGGCATGTCACCTCGCGGGCGCAAAGCTCTATCTCGCAGTCAATACGCTGATCTTTGACAGCGAATTTCCCGCGCTTGATGCGCTGCTCGAAACCGCTGCTGAAGCCGGTGCGGACGGCTGCATCGTGCAGGATCTCGGTGCGGCGGCGTACATCGCAAGGCGTCTGCCGACTCTGCGGCTTCATGCCTCCACACAGCTCACCGTTCATACGCCCGCCGGCGTTCGCTTTGCAAAGCAGGCGGGCTTTTGCCGTATCGTTGCGGCAAGGGAGCTGTCCCGCGATCAGCTTGCAGCGGTCTGTAAGGAAGCGCAGAGCTGCGGCATGGAGGTCGAGGCATTCGTTCACGGCGCACACTGCATGTGCGTGTCGGGGCAGTGCTTTCTGTCCGCGGCGATGGGCGGACGGTCTGCAAACCGCGGCGACTGTGCGCAGCCTTGCCGGCTGCCGTTCACGGCCGATGTCCGGCTGCGCGATTACTGTGCGCTCTCGCTGAAGGATCTGTCACTTGTCACGCATTTGCGGGAGATCACGGAGATCGGCGTGCGGTCGCTGAAGATCGAGGGACGGATGAAGCGGCCGGAGTACGTTGCTGCGGCTGTGACCGCCTGCCGCGATGCGCTGAACGGCAAACCGCCCGCGCTCGGCACGCTCCGTGCAGTGTTCTCGCGCAGCGGCTTCACTGACGGGTACTATACCGCACAGCGCAGGGATATGTTCGGGACGCGGCAGAAGCAGGATGTCACCGCCGCGCAGGATGTGCTCGCACCGCTGCGGGAAACCTACCGGAAACCGCGCAAATACGATACGCTGGATGCACACTATACACTGCATGCCGGGCAGCCTGCGGCACTGACCGTGACCGACCGCGCCGGGCACGCCGTGACAGTCACCGGCGAGATCCCGCAGCCCGCACGCAGCAGACCCACGGCGCTCCCGCAGCTTGCACAGAGCTTTGAAAAACTCGGTGATACGGTGTTTTCGGCGGGGCAGGTCACGGCAGATGCCGGGGACGGGCTGATGCTGCCGGCATCTGCGCTCAACGCCCTTCGCCGCGATGCCGCCGCACAGATGAGCCGCTGCATCATCGCCGCGAACACACCCGCACATCAGCTTTGCTCCGCGCCCGTGCGGGCGCAGTCCCGCCGTCATGCACCGCAGGAACCGGAATTCCGGCTGCAAATCCGCAGACCGGAGCAGCTTTCTGCACTGGGGACGCTTGCGGATGAGATTGCGTATCTGCTGCTGCCGCTGAAATTCGCGGAGGCGGAGCTGCCGCTCCCGCGGGAGCGCTGCATTCTGCTCACGCCGCGTTTTGTCAATGATGAAAATGACGTCATTGCGCGGCTGAAGCATGCAAAGGCACTCGGCTTTTCGCATCTCGGCATTCAGCAGCCGGGCGATCTTGCCCTCGGCACGGAGCTCGGCTTTACGCTGCACGGGACACTCGGCATGCATGCGGCAAACGGTTTTGCGCTTGACGCGCTGCGGGCTCTCGGGCTCTGCGATGTGCTGCTGACGCCGGAGCTGCCCGCTGCTGAGCTGCCGCAGGGCGATCTGCCGGCAGGAATCTTTGCATACGGCAGGCTGCCGCTGATGCTGACGCGGAACTGTCCGGTACAGGCGCAGGTCGGGTGCAGGAACTGCCGTCATGCGCTCACCGACCGCAAGGGCGCGGTGCTGTACACGGACTGTACCCGATATGCGGAATCGCCCGATTATGCGGAGATTTTCAACTCGGCGGCGGTGTGGCTGGCCGACCGGCCGCGGGGATACCGCAGTGCGGCCTATGCGCTGCTGGCGATGACGGACGAATCGCCGGAGCGGGTGCGGGCAGTCGTTTCGGCCTACCTGCACGGCACGGAATGTGCGCAGCCGGAGCGGTTTACCCGCATACACCGATAAGGCCGGAAAGCCGGAGGCACTTTTCGGGAAATTTGCAGGCCGATACTTCATATAAAGGGATCTGCCTGCTTGCTTTACAACGACAGACGGTACATGATTTGTGAAATATGCCTTTGTACCGGACTATAGAATTGCCGGATTTCAGGATTTTATATCGAAATATAACAGATATCTTGAACTCCTGGAAAAAAATACGCCGCAGGAGGAATACCCCGCGCTGCGCTGTGTTGAGTTTGCTGCGCAAACATCGAATCCTGCCCCCTGCTTTAAGCTGCAATAGAAAACACGTACCTTCTATCATTTCATAAAAATGGGATTCCAAAGGGACAGTGTCCCTTTGGCGGGGTTGGGCGGAG
>CAMNJD010000050.1 GCA_946540705.1 uncultured Ruminococcus sp.
TGCGTCCGCTCGGCATCATCAAAACGCTGGAGCTGCGCAAGCCGCAGTACCGGAAGCTCGCGGCATACGGCCATATGGGCAGAGAGGATCTCCAGACCGCATGGGAGCGCACCGACCGCACCGATGCACTGCGTGCGGCAGTCGCAGAATTGCAGAAATAACCGCGTCACGGGGCATCCGGCGGCTGCGTAAGCTGTCGGATGCCCGCATTGCTGCCGGCCTTTGCCGTATTTGTGCAGAATCACAGTTTATCCGGCGGAATCCGTGCCGATTTCGCTGATTTGCATACTTGCATTTTGCGGCAGATTCCGATATAATAAGTGTATGATATGATGATATTTCCGGAAATTCAGACTTTGAGCATTGTCTTCAACTGTCTGTTTTTTTATGTTCCGGAGCTGACGAAAGCAGGTGTGAACTTGAAAGCATTGGAAGACAGGATCCGTGCGGAGGGCAAAATCCTTCCCGGACCGGTTCTGAAGGTTTCGTCCTTTCTGAATCATCAGATGGATGCGGATTTTATCATGGAGCTCGGCGCAGAGCTTGCGCGGCGCTATGCCGATGCGGGTGTGACAAAGATCCTGACGATCGAATCCTCCGGCATTGCGGTCGCAGTTGCATGCGGCGCGGCACTGCATGTGCCGGTGCTGTTTGCAAAAAAGCATCTGACGAGCAATGTCTCCGGCGACCTCTATCAGACGATCGTGCATTCCTATACGCACGGCACGGATTATACCGTGATCGTGGAGCGGGAGTATCTCGAAGCGAATGACCGCGTGCTGATCGTGGACGATTTCCTTGCGAACGGCAGGGCGATCGAGGGTCTGCTCGATCTGATCCGGCAGGCCGGCGCAGAGGCGGTCGGTGCGGGTATTGTGATCGAGAAGGGCTTTCAGGAGGGCGGCTCCAAGCTCAGGGAGGACGGCCTGAGTGTGGAATCCCTCGCGGTCATCGAGCGCATGGATGCCGACGGCATCGAATTCCGCGGGTCGTGCTGAATCAATCAAAAACAGCTCCGGTACAGGTCATGGCCTGCTGCCGGAGCTGTTTTTATTCGTCATTGCCGGTATGGGAGTCTGCGGCGCTTGCAGCGCGTGCGAGGCACATCGTAAAGACGCCGACGACTCCGCCGGTCATGCAGCCTGCGAGAAAGCCGATCATGCCGTTCACCTCCGTGTCATTTGGTAACAGCATGCCCGTTTTCCGGCGGATTTATGCACCGCCGTCAGAATTTCCGGTAACGCCAGAGCATGGCAGTCACCAGCGCCGTAGCGATCACGGAGATCGCCAGCGGAAACAGCCAGCTCCAGCGCAGAGGGAGCGTATCGGTGTTGATGCCGTAAAAGCCGTAAATGATATTCGGGATCTCAATGATGACCGTGATGATCGTCAGGCGCCACATCGCGCTGTTCTGGTTATTTGCAATGACATATGAAAATGCGTCCATCATCGCACTGAGAATTCCGCTGTAGATGCTTGCCATTTCGACCGCCTGCCGGAATTCGATGCCGACATCGTCCATGAGATCCTCGTCCTCGGGGTAGAGCTTGACGACTCTGCCGCGCTGGATCTTTTCGATCGTGACCAGATTTGCCTTCAGGGAGGTCGTGAAGTAAACGAGCGACTTTTCCAGCCCCATGAGCTGCACGATCTCACTGTTCTTCATCGCACCCCTGAGCTTTTGCTCCATGGAATAGGAGATCTTGTCGATCTGCTTCAGATAAGCGACAAAGCCCGCAGAAATGCGCATCAGAATTTGCAGGATAAACCGTGTGCGGAACGTCGTGTCGATATTTGCGGGCTTGTTTTCGGCAATCGCCGCAAGCACCTGGTTTCTGCGCAGGGAGATCGTTACGACATAGCCCGAGGTATTGATGATACCGAGCGGCACGGTGTAATACTGGTGAACATCGCTTTCGCTCCGCTGCTCAGCAACGGCTGTGTCCACGATGATGAGCGTCTGCGAATCCTCCCGCTCGACACGCGAGGATTCCTCCTCATCGAGACAGGAGCGAACAAAGCCGGCGTCCAGCCCGTATTCCTCTGTCAGCCTGTGAAACTCCTCCTGCGTTGGCTCATAGACCGAGATCCAGCATCCGGCCTCCGGTTCCTCGAGCTGCCGCAGCGAGCCGTTTACGGTTTTGTAAATGTTGATCATCGGGCGATCCTCCGGTGTTTATCATAATTTTGTTACCAGTTGCGGCAAAGATTGCAATTTGATGACGAATCCTTCTCAATCTGAACGCAAAATGTTGACAGATTAAGAATACCGGTTGATTTTTCCAGACAAATCCGCTATACTAAGCACATGAGAAGCGAAACCGACGCAGCGAGTCAGGCGCGGCAGCGGGATCGTCGCTCAGTATGGGAATGTGTTTGAATCCTTTACACTTTTGATCCATTGTTACAACCTTCAAGAATCGGCTCTGCTGTCCAGCCAACAGCGGAGCCACTTTTTTTGCATCACTTCAGATAGGCGCGGATCTCCGCCTCGGAAGCCTTGACAGTGCCCTGGATCATCTCATCGGAGCCGCCGCCTCTGCCGTTCAGTGCGCTGTTGAAGTCCTTTGCCCATGCACGCAGGGCAGTGCTCTGACTGCCGATGATATAGCGGTAGCCGTCGGCATCGTTGCCCTGAAAGGCTGCACAGACACCGCCGCAGCGGACAACGCCCGCATTCACGAGATTGCGCAGGCTGTTGTTGTCGAGCATTTGATCGAAGATCACGAGATTGCCGTCTGTCTGTGCGAGTGCAGCGGCCTTGGTATCGACCAGAGCGCGGCGCAGTTTGGCAGTCTCCTCGCGCTCTGCCGCCATATTTTTCAGCAGGCGTTCGACCGCATCGGCGGCTTCGAGCTGTTTGCAGGAGAGCAGACCGGAGATGCGTGCGGTGTTTTCGAGGCGCTTATGATAATCCTCCAAAGCATCCAGTCCGCAGAGCATGCGCAGTCTGACGCCGCCCTTCCAGCTTTCACAGCTCAGGATCTTGATGCCGCCGACCGCGCCTGTCTGCGAGACATGCGGCGCACAGCAGGCGCAGACGTCCCAGCCCTCGATCGTCACGATACGGACATTTTCCGTCAGATCGAGCTTGGAGCGGTATTCCATTGCCGCGCATTCCTCCGGTGTCGGGTATGAGACAGTGACGGGCACATTCAGCCCGACAACGCGGTTTGCGATGTATTCCACGAATTCGAGCTCAGCAGCCGTCAGGACGCCGTTGAAATCAACGGTCACGCCGTCCGTGCCGAGGTGAAAGCCGACATTGTCATATCCGAACTGGCTGTGAACGATGCCGGAGATCAGATGCTCGCCGGTGTGATTCTGCATTTTGCGGAAGCGCTGCTCCCAGTTGAGGAGCCCCTGTATTGCGATGCCGGGCTCCAGCGGAACATCTGTATAGTGTACGATCACGCCGTCCTTTTCCTGCACATCAATGACGACGGCATTGCCGAGATTGCCGGTATCGGCGGTCTGTCCGCCGCCCTCGGGAAAGAACGCGGTCTGATCGAGAACGATGCCGAATGCGGCGCCGTCCCTGCGCTTTTTTGCATCTGCGAGCGGCTCGCAGGACAGCACCTTTGCTGTGAATTCGCGGAGATAGCTGTCTGTATCATATAGTTTTTTTGTTGTGTCCATGAGAATCCGATGCTCCTTTTTTCTGTAATGAACCGCATGGGTGCATGCGGTTTTCGGACATATTATAGTATATCACAAAATCGTCCGTTCGTCAATCATTTGTGAAACTTGTGTGAAATATTATATAATCCGCTTGACAAATTACAGAATACGAGTATAATGTTATTAGAAGATCAGAAAAGAGGTGCATGGCACATGAAGAAGGCAGTTTACAGCCTCGTTCTCTCTGAGGATGTGGTCGAGGCGGTTGACCGCATGGCGTATGCCCGCGGGACCAGCCGTTCCAACCTGATCAATCAGCTTTTGGCGGAGGCTGTCGGATATGTCACCCCCGAGCGCAGAATGGCTCAGATCCTCAATACGCTTTCACAGCAGATGACCGGGCTGTTTCAGCTTCAGGAGCAGGCTGCGGACGGCATGCTGACGATCCGTTCCCCGCTTCGCTACCGCTACAAGCCGACGATCCGTTACCGCGTGGAGCTCTACCGGCAGCCGAAGCAGGCGCTTGGCGGGCTGC
>CAMNJD010000051.1 GCA_946540705.1 uncultured Ruminococcus sp.
CTCGGCCCGAAGATCCTCGGTGACTCGCTCGGCCTGCCGATGTTCTGGATCCTGTTTGCGATCGTGGTCGGCGGCGGCATGTTCGGCTTTGTCGGAATGGTCGCCTTTGTCCCGCTCTTTGCGGCAGTCTATGCGCTGTTCTCGGACTTCCTGACCGAGCGGCTCAGCAAAAAAGGGCTGCCGTCTGAAATCGACAGCTATATGACCAATGAGATACACTACGCAGAAAAGCCCGGCGAAACACCGGCCGTCCATGACCCCGAACAGCATGCCGAACCGTCTGCGGACGGTGAGGACGGCAGCGGGGATGCGTATGACGGCCTGCCGGAGCAGGAGGATGAAACCGAAGATGAGAACGATTAACGAAGTACAGCAGGCGATCCGCTCGCTGAAGGCGCAGACCGGTGTCTGCATCCTCGCGCACAGCTATCAGTCGCCCGAGATCTTGGAAATTGCCGATATTACCGGCGACAGCTATAAGCTCAGCGCTGCCGCCGGGCAGACCGATGCCGAAAAGCTGCTGGTCTGCGGTGTGCGGTTCATGGCGGAGACTGCCGGGCTCCTGAACCCGGAAAAGCAGGTCTATGAGGCGAATCCCGCAGCAGGCTGCCCGATGGCAGAGCAGTTTTCGCCGGAGGAGATTCTCGCCGAAAAAGCAAAGTATCCCGGCTGCGCGGTGGTGGCGTATGTCAATACGACAGCCGCGGTGAAGGCGGTCAGCGATGTCTGCGTGACCTCGTCCTCGGCCGTGCAGATCGTCAGGAATATGCCGCAGCAGGAGATTCTGTTTATTCCCGACTGCAATCTCGGCGCGTATACGCAGAAGCACTGCCCCGGCAAGCATCTGCATTTCATGCCCGGCGGATGTCCGCATCACAGCGCGATCACCCCGGAGGAGGCGGCTGCCGCAAGGAAAGCGCACCCGGACGCGCTGATGCTCGTTCACCCCGAATGCAGGCCGGAGATTTCTGCGGCGGCAGATTATGTCGGCGCGACCTCCGGGATCCTGAATTTTGCAAGGAAATCCGGGCACAGGGAATTCATCATCGGAACGGAGATCAGCATTGTGCAGCACCTGACGCTTGAATGTCCCGACAAGCGGTTTTATCCGCTCTCGAACCGGCTCTGCTGCCCGGATATGCGCATTACCTCGGCTGCGGATGTTCTGCGCGCGCTGATGCAGATTGCGGACGGCTCCGCAAAGCCGCTGACGCTCCCTGCACAGACTGCCCTGAAAGCAAGACACTGTCTGGACGAAATGCTCCGGCTCGGCGGCTGATGCCGTGCCGCTGCGCTGTCATACGCATACGGAGGAACCAGCTTGAAAAAATACGATTTTGATACGGCACAGCAGGCGTATGAAGCCGTACCGCAGCGACAGGATGCGGCAAAACAGCAGACTCCGGCGCTCGATGCAGATACGCTGGCGGTCATGCATGACCCTGACCGCTGCTTCTGCCGCAACTGCGGACAGCCTGTTATGAAGGCTGCGAGCGTTTGTGTCAACTGCCACTATGTTCTCAATCCGCAGGCGATCCGGCTCGGTGCGCAGCGCATCCGTCAGCGCCGGGCGAAATATGAGAAAACACATAAGCTGTTCGGCGTGATCCGGGAGCTTACCGGCGTCGATCTCGAAAGCAATACCAGCAAGTCGCTCTTTGATGAGAACCCGCAGAATTTCGTTTTCCGCACGACCGGTGCGGTGTACTGCACAAACTGCGGCGGCCGGGTCGATGAGGGCGCGAGTGTCTGCGTCCGGTGCAAATATGTCCTCAATCCGCTGGCCGTGCAGCGCGCACAGCTTGCCCTGCTGGACAAAAAAGCAAAGTTCACGCCGGGACTGTTCTTCAAAAGCCTGCTGATCCCGGGCTTCGGAAGAAAGCAGCGGAAAATGTGGATGAGCCGCCGCCCGCAGATCGCCAAGCCATGCGGCATCCTCGGAAAGATCAACGGCGCACTGCTGATCGGCCTGATCGCGCTCGGCTTTTTCCTGTTCTGACCAACGGCCGAATTTTGCCGAAACGGTTGACTTTTTTGGAGTAATGTAGTAAAATAAATGTAATGGCGTTCTGCCGTATACTTTTTATTTCAGGGAGGATCATTCTCATGGATATCTACAACGGCTGGCTGATCGTGAACAGCTACTACAACCCCGCAAAGTTCAACGCGCTCTACAGAGTGCTTCAGGAATCTGCCGAAAAGGCCGGCCTCCACTTCTCCAAGTGGACCTCTGCACAGCGCCCGACGATCATCGGATCACAGGCAAGAGAACCCAAGCCCTCCTTTGTTCTGTTCTGGGATAAGGATGTGCTGCTTGCAAAGGCAATGGAGCTTTCCGGCCTGCGCCTGTTCAACTCTGCTTCTGCGATTCAGCTTGCGGACGATAAAGCCGAGACTGCACTGAAGCTCGCTGCTGCCGGTATCCCGATCCCTGATACCATCCCCGCGCCGACCTGCTTCCCCGGCTGCAAGCGTGACCCCGCTTCGGCTGAGCAGGCTGCAAGAATCCTCGGCTGGCCGCTCGTCATCAAGGAGAACAAGGGCAGCTTCGGTCAGCAGGTCTATCTGGCGAATAATGTCAGAGAGGCGGAACGCATCCTGACGCATATCGGTGAGCATGACTGCATATTCCAGCGGTTCATCAGCGAGAGCGCCGGAAAGGATCTCCGCGTCACCGTCGTCGGCGGCAAGGCGATCTGCGCGATGGAGCGTCAGTCTGTCTCCAAGGAGCAGTTCCGCTCGAATATGGAGCTCGGCGGCACTGCGACCGCAAGAGCAATCTCCCCGCTTGAGGAAAAGCTCGCTGTTGAAGCAGCAGCCGCGCTCGGCCTCGATTTCGCCGGCGTCGATCTGCTCATGGGCAGGGATGAGAACGAGCGCTATGTCTGCGAGGTCAACTCGAACCCGCAGCTCCAGAGCACCATTGATGCGTGCGGCATCAACCCCGCGACCAGCATCATGTGGCATATCCGCAGCCAGATCAAGGACGGACAGTGAGCGTCCGGAACGGGCTTCTGTTCTATACCGCGGCGGATGTACAGCGTAACCGCTGGTTTATTCAACGATTGTGTGAATATGCAGAGCCGGAGGGACTGTCTCTCCGGCTCTGTCTTGCAGAGGACGGGTTTCCTGCGGATGCGCAGCCGCAGTTTGTCATCAACCGCAGCCGCGATGCCGCGATTTCGCGGTACAGTGAGGAAAGACTGTCGATCCCCGTATTTAATAGTACAGATGTGACCGCACTCACGAATGATAAATACCGCACGCACTGCTTTCTGCGCAGTCACGGGCTCCCGACGGCCGACACCGTTTTGGTGCGGGAGACTTCCGATGCAGCCGGGCTGATGCCGCCGCTTGTCGCAAAGCCTGCGGACGGACACGGCGGGCAGGGTGTTACCTGTCTGCGCGATGCAGATGCGCTTGCGGAGGCCGTCCGGACAATGCAGCGTCCGTTTTTGCTTCAGCCGATGATGCAGCCCGGGCGCGATCTCCGGGTCTATGTCATGGACGGCAGGATCTATGCTGCCGTGCTGAGAACCTCCGACGGCGATTTCCGGAGCAATTTTTCCCTTGGCGGGAAAGCGGAGCTGTTCGCGCCGGATGCGGCTGTCTGTGATCTGGTGCAGTGTGTGCAGACGGTGCTCCCGCTCGATTTCGCGGGGGTCGATTTCCTGTGGACGCCGGACGGACAGTATGTGATCGGAGAGATCGAGGATGCTGTCGGCTGCCGGATGCTCTATGCACTGACGAATCTTGAT
>CAMNJD010000052.1 GCA_946540705.1 uncultured Ruminococcus sp.
GACCGAGAAGTTCCCTCTGGCACATATCGACCGCGTCGACATGCAGTATCTGTATGATACCGGTGATGCTTACTGCTTCATGAACAATGAGACGCTGAAGCCGGACACCGGCGGCATGAACAAGGACTGGCTCTCATTTCACGGCGGAGAGTGGCTCCAGAATTTCCGCTACGCATTTCGCGTGGATCCGAAATTCAAGCAGTATCTCATTTCCGTCCTGAAGGATACCCTGATCCAGACGCCGATGATCCTGATTTTCTCACTGTTCATCGCTGTGATCCTGAATCAGAAGTTCAAGGGCAGAGGCTTTGCGCGAGCAATTTTCTTCCTGCCTGTCATCATTGCGACTGGCCCTGTGTATAACATCATCAGCGGCAATATCGCCAGCACCGGCGCAGACAGCGGCGCGCAGTTCTCAACGCTGTTTGAGACAGATATGGTCGATAAGCTGCTCGAATTTCTCGGTGTCATGAACATCAGCGAAAATCTCAGCGAGGTCATCAATACCGTCACGACCAACATCTTCGGTCTGGTCTGGAGCTCCGGTATTCAGATTCTGATTTTCCTCGCGGCACTGCAAAATATTCCGGTTTCCGCAAAGGAGGCCGCCTCAATGGAGGGTGCGACCGCATGGGAATACTTCTGGAAGATCACGCTTCCGTATGTCAGCCCGATGATCCTCGCAAACTTCATCTACACGGTCATCGACTCCTTCACCAAGACCGATAACAAGGTCATGGAGCTCGTGCTGCAAAAGCAGTCAGACTGGAATTATGCCTATGCCGCAGCAATGGCATGGAGTTATTTCGCAATCGTTATGGTCGTTGTCGGCATTATCGTGATGATCGTCAACAGATTTATCTTCTACGAAGTTGAGTAAGGGGGTGCAGAGAATGGATTTGGAAAAGAACGGTACCCCTGATGCACAGTCTGCCGACGCGATCGTCAACGCGATCTCTGACGCGGTTGATGCAGAATTCACCGGCAGCAAAAGATCCGCCTCTGTGCCGCATAATCTGCCGGAAGGGTATATCCCGGAATCGGCAAAGCCTGTGGTACATGAGGAGCATGATGTCGGCGAGGGCATGTCCCCGAAAGAAGCCATGAAAATCCGCATGAAGAGCATGAGCAAAAAGGAGATCGCCTATCTCCGCAGAAAGCGCCTCTTCGAGAAAACCTGGCCGATATTCCGGTTTATGATCCTGTTCGGTCTGGCATTTGTCATTCTGACACCGCTGCTGTTTATGATCAGCTACGGCTTCCGCGAGCGGCAGGATATGAATGACCCGACGGTTATCTGGATCCCGCGCCATCTGACATTCAAGATCATGAAGCAAACGATCAGTGCGATGAAGCTGAATGCAGGCTTCATGGACAATAACCCGCTGGTCAACACGCTGTTCCTCAATATCGGCTGCTCGATCTGTCAGGTCGTGACCTGCGCGATCACCGGCTACGGCTTTGCGCGGTTCAAGTTCAAGGGCAGAAATCTGCTGTTCGGCATCGTTATCCTGATGATTCTTGTCCCGACGCAGATCATCTCGATTCCGCTGTACATGACCTTCCGCAACTTCCTGTTCGGCAATTTCAACCTGATCGACAACAGCCTTGTCATGTATCTGCCCGCTTTGATGGCAAACGGCATCCGTGCCGGCCTGATGATCTTCATTTTCCGTCAGTTCTTCCGCGGTCTGCCCAAGGAGCTGGAGGATGCAGCCTATCTGGACGGCTGCGGTCCGTTCAAGACCTTCCTGAAGGTCATGGTCCCGAACGCCGGATCGTCATTCCTGACGGTGTTCCTGTTCTCGATCGTCTGGTATTGGAATGACTTTTATGTCACCAGCTCGTTCTTCCGGAACAAGCGGACGATCTCGCTTCAGATCAAAAACCTCGACGGCCTGCTCAATATCGAGATCTTCAACAATGCGAACGCCAACATCAGCGCCCGCGAGAAAATCGTCTGGTTTGAAGCGGCCTGCCTGATCTCAATTACGCCGATGCTCATTCTGTATGCGTGCCTGCAAAAGCACTTTACAGAGGGTATTGAGCGTTCCGGTCTGGTCGGCTGAGAAATCTGATAAATCCCGGACAGCACCCTGTGTTCAGTAATGAAACAGGGTGCTGCTGCCGTTTTTTGATAGATTCTTCAGTTTCTATGAAAATTCGTGCGGTATACTTTACAAAAATTGAATTATGTGCTATAATAGACTGGTAATGACGAAATCTGCACAGGATACGGCGCAGTGTTGCCGAATGTGCATTGACAAATTCCGATGACAGATCGGAAAAGGAGATTACTGCAATGATGATATTATTGTCCGTCCTTCTGCCGCTTGCCGGCTGCGTATCGGCCGCTGCGGCCTGCGCGATGCTCCGGCAGCGAAAGCACGCCGGTGAAACACCGGACAGGAATGCTTTTTCGGGTCAGATAGCCAGGAACATCAGGCACATGCTCCCGAGCACGCTGCTCGGTGCCGGTGTGTTTCTCGTGTGTTCGCTCGTGATCCGGTTCTTTACATTCCATGAGACTGCGGGGCTGCCGCTTGGCGTTCTGATCCCTGCGACTGTTCTGCTGTTTCTGCCGCATGTGATCGCCGCCAAATCACCGGACGGAAAGGCATGGCGTGTTTTCCGTGCCGTTGCGTTTATTACGCTGATTCTGGTTGCCGCTGAGGTCTTTGTATTCAATTTGAAGTGCCTGACCACCGGCAAGACAGACCACACCTTCAGCCACGATGAGATCCGCTTTGAGGGAACGATGATCGAGGACGGCGATTCCTTTTTGATCACCGGTATCTCAGCAATCAACATGGAGGATGTCCCAACGGGGACACGCGCGATCGAACTGAAGATGCGTCAGGAGCCCGGCGATTTTACACACCGGTTCCGCGTGACGACCTCGATCCGTGACAAGAATATCCGTCTGGATTCCTCGCCGGTTCGTATTGATTACACAATGGGCTACAGCGGTGAATATGTCGTCACATTTCACCCTTATGAGCCGCTCTACGCGATCCGGATCACATTCGACGAGTACAGCCAGCCTGTCGTTCTGGATTCGGTCAGAGCGCTGAGTGCCGCACCGTTTGTGTTCTCGCTGCTGCGGTTTTATCTGCTGCTTGTGCTGATCTCCGGCTGCGCAGCAATCAAGATCTGCGGTGTACACCGGATGAAGTGCTCTGACAGCCCGGCGGTCACGGATACGCTGTTCAATATCGTGACGGTTGTTTGTGCAATGACAATGGCGCTGTTCCTGACACCGAATTCCTATGCATTTGAGTATGACAAAAATCTAAGCTACCCGATCTCCGACCCGTATGTACAGACTTTCCATGCGCTCAATAACGGCCGTGTGTATATTGATTTTGAGGCTGATCCGGAGCTGGAAAACCTGGTCAATCCGTATGACCTCTCCGAGCGGAATGCGACCGGTGTCGGCTATGGCTGGGATCTGGCCTACAAGGACGGGCACTATTATTCCTACTTCGGCTTGGCGCCTGTGCTGACCTTCTATTTCCCGTATTACTTCTTTAACGGTACGTTGCCTGCGCTGTCCTATGCAAATTTGACATTCGGATTCTTTGCGCTGCTGTTCCTGTGTCTGACACTGCGTGCAGTCATGCGGCTGATGATCCCCGATGCCAATTTGCTGGCATTCCTGTGCATGCTGCCTGTCTCCGTCGGTGCAGTCGGCATCTATTCGACTGTCAATTTCCCGAATAACTACAATCTGCCTGTTTCTTCGGGCATGTGCTACCTGTTCCTCTGCCTGTGGATGGGATTTTCCGCCTGTGATAACCGGCTCTCGAACAGGGGACGGCTGGGCGCACTCTGCATCAGCGGTCTGGGACTCGGTCTATGCGCAATGTCCCGCCCGACAATGGCGATCGGTGCGGCGATCCTGATCCCGCTGTTCCTCGGCATTCTGTTCCGCAAGCACGAAACCCCGCGTTTCCGTTTTGCGAATTTTGCCGTGTTCGCGGCACCGCTGTTCGTTTGTATCGGCATCATTTTCTGGTATAATAAGGCGAGATTCGGCTCGATCCTCGATTTCGGCCAGGAGTATCAGATTACGGTGACGGACATTCACGCAAACCGCCTTGAACTGACGCATCTGCCCGGCGCGTTCTTTGCGTATTTCCTCCAGATGCCGCGGCTGCGCAATACTTTCCCGTATTTTGAGCTTGAATTTTTTGATTTCCTGAATTACGGCAAACGATTCTATGTCGCAATGGGCATCGGTGCTTTTGCATATCCGATCATTCTGCTCGGTACGATCTATCTGCCGTATGCGATCTATCGTAAAAAGAACGGTGCTTCCGCAGCAGAAACGGCCGGTATACCGACTGAACTCCCCGTACCGGAAAATACGGAGGATGCTGCGTCTGAATCCGATACAGTACCGGAAGCTGAAGCGGTAGAGGAAGCCTTCCCGGAACCGGAAACGCCGTCTGTATTGAACGATGCTTCCGCTGCTGCATTTGCTGAGGATACGGCAGAGCAGGTCACTGCACGCACTGAGCCGATTTCTCCGGAGGCAGAAGAAGCATATTCACCGGAGACTGCGGTAATATCCGCGCAGGATACTGAGACAGATGAGGCCGAACCGACCGAATCCGGTTCGGAGGCTGCATCGGATGCCCCTGAGTTGGAATCCACCCGGACGGAACAGCCTGCTGAACCCATGCCTGCGGCTGCTGCGG
>CAMNJD010000053.1 GCA_946540705.1 uncultured Ruminococcus sp.
GAAATCTGGCTGCTGGCGGTCGGACTGGCGGCGGACGCCTGTGCGGTGTCCATGACGAACGGCCTGTGCAGACAACATGCAGGCGGCGGCTGGCTGCTTGCAGACGGTCTGTGCTTCGGCATCATGCAGGGCGCGATGCCGCTGCTGGGATACCTGCTCGGCAGCATGTTTGCAGGCGTAATCTGCACCTTTGACCACTTCATTGCGCTGGTACTGCTGGGATTCATCGGCGCAAAGCAGGTATTCGAGGCACTCTCCCCGGACACGGACGGGAATCCTGAACGTCTGACGATTCCCCTGCTTTTGCTTCAGGGCTTTGCGACCAGCATCGACGCACTTGCCGTCGGCGTCAGTTTTGCAGCATTTCCGAGGTTTCCTCTGCTTCCGGCAGTCACGCTCATTGCCGCTGTGACAATGCTCCTGAGCATCGCAGGTATGCGGATCGGTCAGCATTTTGGCACATGGCTTGCCGGCAAGGCACAGCTTTTCGGCGGACTGCTGCTGGTCGGGATCGGGCTGAAAATATTTTTTGCACATATTTTGGGTACATAATCGCAGTCAGATTATAACAAAATTGCAGAGATTCTGCAATTTATTCATTGACCGTATAAAGTTGATCTGCTATAATGGTATATAGGGGGGGATCTGTCTGCACAACAGATTCAAAAAAACAGAAAGCGGGAGGAATTATATGAAACAAGCACAGAAAAAATGCATTGCAGCAGCAGTCGGGCTGATGCTCACTGCACCGGTCTTCGGGGCGCTTCCGTCTGCACCGGTTTCCGCTGCGACACTGCTCTCAGCGGCGTTCGAGACGACAAATGACAGCTTTTCCGGCAGAGGCGGAGCAAAAGCGGCATGGACATCCGATCAGTCATATGAGGAAAATTGCAGCCTGTTTGTCAGCGGCCGAACCTCAGCATGGCATGGCGCACAGCGTGATGCTTCGTCATTCCTCGTCGCCGGAGAAACCTACGAGTTCTCTGCGGCGGTCTACCAGGAAAGCGGGACAGATGCCGAAATGAAATTCTCACTTCAATACACCGGAACAGACGGAAAAGCCGTTTATGACCAGATCGCGCTGAAAACTGCTAAGAGCGGCGAGTGGCTGGTGCTGTCGAATCCGGCCTACACGGTTCCGGAGGGCGCTTCCGATCCGGTCATCTATCTCGAAACAACCGAATCCCTGACGGATTTTTACGTAGACAGTGTTACAGTCAAGGGTGCGCCCCCGACTATCAAAAAGGGCGATGCAGACGGCAATCTCTCCGTTAATACCAACGACGTGCTGCATCTGGCACGGTTTCTCTCCTGTCAGACGGATGAGATCGAACAGGGAGCCGATTATAACGGCGACGGCAGGATCAATGCCGCAGACCTCACCCTGCTGAAGCATGTGCTGCTCAACCCGGTCATCACGCCGATCCAGGGCGACTGGGACAACTATCAGGAGCAGGCGACCGGCAATGATCTCAAGGCGCTTCAGGGCAGCCTGCGTCAGGTCGGAAACACAGCACGCATCCGGGAAAAGATTGCGAAGGCACAGCGCGGCGAGAATGTCACGATCGGCTACATCGGCGGCTCGATTACCGGCGGCGGCTCGGCAACCTCTGAAGCCAACCGTTATGTCAATCTTTCTTACGAATATTTCAAGCAGACATTCGGGCAGGGCAATCATGTCAGCTTTGTCAATGCAGGCGTTGCCGGAACATCCTCTGTTGTCGGCAATATGCGTGTAGAGAAGGACATTTTCTCTCATAACTGCGATATTATTTTCATCGAATTCGCGGTAAACGATCAGGGCGGCGAACGCTTCCAGAAGTCTTATGAATCACTGGTAAAAAAGTGCCTGATGCAGGAAAACGCTCCTGCGGTCGTGCTCATCACGCTCTGTCAGAAGTCTATGGGCTCCAACGAGGACTGGATGATCAAGGTCGGCCAGAACTATGATCTGCCGGTCATCAGCGGAAAGGGCGCGATCCAGGCAGGCAATCTCAACTGGGATTCCCAATACGGAAGCGGCGATACCATCCATCCGGGCAACGGCGGCCACAAGCTCATCGCAGACTGCATCGGCTACTACTACCGTCAGGCACTTCGTTCGGAGAACGCATCCGATTCCTATGAGATTCCGAATAAGACAGTGTTCGGCGATGAATACGCGACCGCACACATGGTCAGCTTTGAACAGCTTGACGGCTTCAATGCCGGCTCATGGACACTCAAAAACGGTGCATATGTCAAGAACGGCGGCTCGCCGATGAAGTTCTCAGTCAACGGCAAGGGCATTCTGCTGCTGTTCCAGTCCAATTCTCAGGGTATGGGCGCAGTAGATGTCACTGCAAACGGCCAAACCAAAAAGGTTTCTGCAAATCTTCAGTATACATGGGGCGGTCAGGACGGTGACGTCGGCTATTATCAGCCGCAGGCCGGTAAGATCGACATTGAGATTTCTGACGGCGGCAGCGGTAATTTTGTGCTCTACGGCATTGCCGTGATCGAGTGACGGATTTTTGCTTCCGGAAAGGGAGTGGCTGAATTGGGGAGTTATAGATATGGATTTGCATTTTGCATTTTTATATTCAGCGGTGCAAAAGATCGGTGAATGGGGGGAGACA
>CAMNJD010000054.1 GCA_946540705.1 uncultured Ruminococcus sp.
CCACCACGACCATGCGACCTTGCCGGGTTTGATCCAGCTTGTGTCCTCAAGAACAGAGGGCGGATTGAGGTTCAGGATCAGGTCACTGGATGCCATCTGATTGAGCGTATCGCCGATGATGACTGCACGCCACGGTGTATGGAATGCGCTGTTCATGGAGATGCCGTCCACCTTGACGCCGCCTTTGAAGCGAAGACTGTGATAATCGCCGACAAACTGCACTGCTCCGGCACAGTACGGGTTCTCCTCATTAAAGACGTTCGCCTCCGAGACTGTGACCCAGTAGTGATTCGCGATCACGCCGGTATACGGGCAGGAGTAGGTCGAGGAGGTTTCATTTCCGCGATCCTTCGGCAGCTCGACCATATCCCATTCATAGGTCGCGTTGGGCCAGTTGCCCCAGAATGTGCTGCTGCCGGGAAACATGACCTGTGTCGTTTCCTCCTTGATTGAAGCGCCGTGATTGAGTGCATAGCGGACGCCGATGCCGTCATCATACACGCGCATGATGACAGTCAGGATGCTGCTGCCCTTGACGAGCGGGAAAGAGATTTCGCTGTAATTGTCACGGATTGTGACATGCTTGCCCGAAGGCATACTGTAAGTTTCGTCGTGCTCTGTGCGCGATGCAGCGGGCGCTTCGTCCGGGAATCCGGATGAAAGATCCTCTGTGGTTGTGACCAGACCGAGCTTCGAGGGCAGGATGACGGGATCTCCCTGCTTCTCGACGGAATAGTAATAACTGCCGCGGGCATCCTGCCAGAACTTTGAGATCAGTGTCCCGTCCGGTGAAGCTGTCTGAAGCGAGGGGATGCTGCTGACAGCCGTGCCGTCATGGGCTGCTGCTGTCTCGGGCTGCGGCTCGGTGCTTTCGGTGACTGTACCGGCCTCAAACGTGTAGAGGTATGCCGGATCATCGGGCAGATCGGCAGCCTGCTGCGCGGTCAGCGGATAATTGTAGAACGCAACATCGTCGATGCGTCCGCGCAGATCGCTGTCGGTGTAAAGTGAATGTCCGACCGCACAGTATGTGTAATTTTGCAGCAGATTCTCAGAAAACAGGCTGCTGCATGCGGCTTTGAGCTGCGCGGCTCCCTCACTGTCATCCGTTGTGAGTGCCTTGCCGTCCTGATAATACTGCGCACCGCCGGTCGGAGAATAGACGACTGTGAGCTGATGCCAGTCGGTATCCGGTGCGGCGGAAACCGTGAAGATCGAGCGGTGTGCGCCGTCATTCTCAGTCGTCAAGCCTTTGCCCGCAAAGACGCTGGCGCGGAATTTTGTCCGGTCATTCAGATCGACGGAGAGGTCGGGGGATGAATAGCCGTTGGCCGAGCCGGTGCCAAGCGGAACTGTCGCGAACTGAAACAGCCGCGTATAGCTCCCGGCATCGGAGGCGAGCTTATAGCGCATCGAGAATGTGAAGCCGTTTGCGGATTGCGCAGAGAGCATGGACGGAAGCTGGAGCCAGCCGCTCCCGAAGCTCCTGCCGTCCAGCACCAGCACATCGGAATCGAGTGTGCTGTCGTGCGTGATACTTGTGCTGCTGCCGCGAATGACTGCCGCGCCGTCTGCACTGCCCTGATTGGCTGCTGCTGCACCGGCATAGCTTGCGGCCGCAGAGGCCTTTGTCTGCTTCAGGCGCAGCCCGCCGGTTCCCTGAGCCGAGAGGACAGCAGCAGCGGCCAGGCAGGCGAGTTTGCGCAGGGTCTTGTTTCGGATCATATTTCAATCCCTCCTGTTCATCTGTTGTACAAGTTTCGGGACAATGATTGGATTTGTCCGTTCATGTTTGCGCGATGCAAAGGGGGATACATCACGCTGCAATTCTATTATAGCGCATATATTTTCATGAATCAATGTCTGATTTATAGAAAATATGGATAAAATGAAAGCAAATGAAACAAATTGTGAATTTCACTTGCCGAATTTATGCGGATACCGGAACGGGATTTCAGAAATCTGTGCAGACCGGCTGTGCGACATGCGAAAATCTGTCATAACAAAAAAGGAGAGACACCCGGACAGTGCTCTCCTTTGCTGTATTTCGATGATGAAAGCTTAGCCGAGCACGATCACGATTTCGTTAACATCAGCCAGTGTATCGGCCGGAAGGAAGTTACCCTCGACCTGCTTGCCGTTGACGGTCATCTGCTTGACGCCGCACTGAACATGCTTGGGATTCCGGATGTCGATATTGAGCTTTTTGCCGCGGAAGGCTTTGTGAATCCGGAAACCGTCCCATGCAGACGGGATCGACGGGTCAATGCGCAGGCCGTTCAGCTCGGTGCGCATGCCGCAGATGCCCTCGACGCAGCCGACCATGACAGTCGAAGCGGTACCGGTGAGCCAGTGAACATGCGATCTGCCTGCAAACGGGGAGCGTGTGCTTTCGGTGAACTGACCGTGGACATACGGCTCCATGACGCGGATCTCAGCCTTGTCGTTCATCGCAGCGGGCGAGCTTTCCATGAAGTATTCAAACGCTCTGTCGCCGTGGCCGAGCAGCGATTCCGCGAGGATCAGCCAGCCCTGCGACTGCGAGAAGATACCGCCGTTCTCCTTGGTATCCGGGTTAAAGATGTGCATGAGTGCGCCGTCGAAATAGTGATCGACATAGGGCGGCTCAAGCAGCTTTGCACCGTAAGGTGTATTGAGGATGCTGTGGACGCTTTCCATCGCCTTTTCGGCCTGCTCCTCAGACGCAAAGCGGGAGATGACCGACCAGCTCTGCGGATTCAGCCACATGCTTGCCTCGGGGTCAGCCTTTGCGCCGACGACTGTGCCGTCCTCGCGGATACCGCGGATGAAGCGATCCTCATCCCAGCACTTGCTGAGCGAATCAGACAGTGCAGCCTGTGTTTTTTCCAGATATGCGAGATATTCCGTATCGTTCTTTGCCTTTGCCATTTCCATCATTTCGCGGATCGCATAATAAAGCTGGAATGCCACAAACGTGGATTCACCCTTTGCGCCGAGGCGCAGGCAGTCGTTCCAGTCTGCATGCAGACCGGCCGGCATCTGATGCGCACCGAGGCGCTCCATCGAGAAGTTGATTGCACGCTTCAGATGGTCGTAGACAGTATCCTCGCCGCCGTTTGCATAGACGATGACCTCATCAAGAAATGCCTGATTGCCGCTTTCGCCGATGTACTTGACGATCGTCGGGAACAGCCAGAGTGCATCGTCAGCGCGGTACGAGGGATGACCGGTCTCTTTCACATACTCCGGATCGTCCGGTGTATTCTCGTGGCCGGCATTGTGGTTGAACTTGACGAGCGGAAGACCGCCGCCGTTATCAACCTGCGCGGAGAGCATGAAGCGGATCTTTTCCAGTGCCATTTCCGGATTCAGGTGAATAATGCCCTGGATATCCTGCACGGTATCGCGGTAGCCGTAGCCGTTGCGTTCGCCGCAGTAGATCAGCGAAGCAGCGCGGCTCCAGATGGAGGTGATGAAGCACTGATAAGCATTCCAGACGTTGATCATGTTGTTGAACTCGTCGGAAGGCGTTTCAACCTCAAAATGCGAGAGCTGCTCATGCCAATAGCTGCGGAGATCTGCGATCTCCTTGTCCGCCGTGCCTGCTGTCTCATACTTTTTGAGGATCTCGGCAGCTTCTGCGGAATTGCGCTGACCGAACACATAGGTGAGCACCTTTGTCTCGCCGGGTGCGAGCTCAATGTCAGACTGCAATGCGCCGCAGGAATTGCTGTTGTAGTTCATCGTGCCGTCGCAGACGCCCTTTTCGACCGCAATCGGGTTTGAATAAGTGCGGTACGGGCCGATGAACGCGGAGAGGTCGCCGTTTGCGGAACTGACAGGCGCACCGGCAACGCCGAAGAAGCGCTCTTTGTGGTTGGAGCCGGAAGCATCCTTGCCGCTGTTCTCGTTGATATGCTGGATGATGCGGTTGCCGCCCTCAAAGCTGGTGCGGGTGATGAACAGGGTGTATTGCAGGTTGACCTGATCCTGCTGATAGTTGTTCTCATTTGTGAACTCGATGAAGCCGGTCACGGAGAGCTTTCTGGGCTTGTCCGAGCAGTTGGTGATTTTGCACTGCCAGACTTCGTAGGTATCCGGGACATAGTATGTTGTCTCGGATTTGATGCCCGCATACTCCGCGGTCAGGACTGTGTAGGCGGTACCGTGGCGGCACTCCGACTTGTACTGATCGAGCGGCTTGCCGACCGGCTGCCAGGATGCAGACCAGTAGTCGCGGGTTTCCTTGTCGTGCAGATAGATGTATCTGCCGGGCAGAGCCATCATGGAATTGAAGCGGAATCTGCCGATTCTGCCGTTTGCGCCGCTCTTGACGAAGCTGTAGCCTGCGGCATTGTTGGTGATGATCGCGCCGTACTCAGGGTCACCGAGATAGTTGGACCATGCGGACGGGGTATCCGGGCGGGTGATCACATATTCTTTGTTTTTGAGATCGAAGTAACCGTAATTCATAAAATCCTCCTGAAATCAAACGCAGTTGTCTGTACATCAGACATCTTCATTCTACCATAATTTTCAATAAAAAGCAAGGGGGATTCCGGTATGTTTTCATTTTATTCATATTTTTCATGAGATCACAGAATCCTGCCCGAACCGGAACAGCCCATCGGCTTTGCGATGCATATCCGATCTCTCCCGTCATTTGCTTTCCTCAGCGCGGGAGTGGCTGAATCGGGGGAGTTATAGATATGGATTTGCATTTTGCATTTTTGTATTCAGCGGTGCAAAAGATCGGTGAATGGGGGAAGACACCCCCTTCGGGGT
>CAMNJD010000055.1 GCA_946540705.1 uncultured Ruminococcus sp.
GACTATTCTGGAACAGCTTCAATCTCCGCAATGCTGGGAAAAGTATTATCTCTACAAAGCAGCGCAGGAGGGCAATTCCGCTTTTGAGAAGCAACTGCTTCACTTTATCGCAGAGAAGGGCTATTTGCCGGTTGTCGGGGCAATTCTTCGCGAGGAACCGTTTCCGCTGCCGCGCAAGGCGGTCATCAGCAAGCAGAATACAGCAAAAAAGCGCATTGTTTATACCTATCCGAACGCAGAAAACATCGTTCTGAAGCTCATTACTTATCTGATGCTGCGCAGATACGATCATCTTTTCAGTCCGAATCTCTACTCCTTTCGCCCGGGCAAAACAGCAAAAGACGCGATCCGGAAACTGAACGCTGTGCCGGATATTGAAACCATGTATTCGTATAAGGCTGATATCAGCAATTATTTTAATTCTGTGCCGATTGACAGGCTGTTACCGATGCTGGAGGCAGCGCTTTCTGACGAACCGCAGCTTTTTGCTTTTCTGCGCAGACTGCTGGAGAATCCTGATGTGCTCGAAGGCGGAAAGCAGATACAGGAGCAAAAGGGCATCATGGCCGGTACGCCGCTTTCCGCTTTTTATGCGAATCTCTATCTGCGCGAGCTTGACCGTATATTTGCCATGCAGAAAATTCCCTATGCCCGTTATTCCGATGATATGATCGTCTTTGCACCGACTGCCGAAGAACGCGACCGTCTTGCGAAGATGATCCGTGAATTTCTCGCAGAACTCGGGCTTTCTCTCAACCCGGAAAAGGAATGCTTTGCATCTCTGGAAGAAGGGTGGGTATTTCTCGGATTCCGGACACAAAACGGCACGGTCGATATTGCACCTGCTTCCGTCGCGAAAATCAAACAGAAAATGCGGCGAAAAACCCGGGCGCTGTCGCGGTGGGCAAAGCGCGGACATCATACCGGAGAACAGGCCGCAGCAGCATTTATCCGTATTTTCCGGCATAAGCTGCTCGAACCGCCCGAAGGCCGTGAGCTTTCATGGAGCAGTTGGTTTTTCCCCGTGATCAATACGGCGGAAAGCCTGCGCATCATTGACAATTACGCACAGGACTGTCTGCGGTATCTCATCAGCGGTACACATACAAAGGCAAGATTCAACGTGCGATATGATACGCTCAAAGCGCTTGGCTGGAAAAGCCTTGTTCATGAATATTATCTTCACCGCTCAGATCTTCCCTGAATGACTAAGGCTTAATGGACCGGTTCATACGATCACGGCAGCGCCTGCAAAAAGACAAGCAGATATCTTCAAGAGACAGTTGGGACATCAATAGATAAAGTCAACATTGGGAGCTGCCGAGATATCTCATTTCGCGCTCGGGACTGTCATCTGCGCTTGCGTAATGATCAACGGTATGTTTCTGATTGCAATGCAAATTCTGAATAGCAGGCAATGCGAAATAGGTATTTGTAATTTCAGACGAGTCGTGTTATAATAAAGGTGACAACAGCACGAAAGGAGCTGAACAGGATGACGAACGAAGAATTTATCCGGGAAATGTCCGGCAGCGCGCAGACCGCATGCGGCGGCGCAGTTCATAGAAAGATGCATGAGCTCAGTCAAGAGGCTCTGCGGATCACCGCTGAGATCAACAGCAGCTACCATGAACCCGCAGAGCTGAGAGCACTCATGGAAAAGCTGACCGGTCAGAAACTTGACGGGCAGTTCAGCCTGTTTCCGCCGTTTTATACCGATTGCGGCAAAAACATCCATTTCGGAAAGGGCGTTTTTATCAATGCGGGCTGCAAATTTCAGGATCAGGGCGGAATCTTCATCGGTGACGGCTGCCTGATCGGGCATAACACAGTGATCGCGACGCTGAATCACGGCATGCTCCTTGAAGAACGCGGAGATCTGATACCCGCTCCAGTCCGGATCGGAACCGGCGTTTGGATCGGCTCGGGCAGTATCATTCTGCCCGGTGTCACGATCGGCGACCATGCGGTCATCGGCGCCGGATCGGTCGTTACGAAGGATATCCCCGCAAATATGATCGCAGTCGGCAATCCGGCAAGAGTGATCCGCAGTATTTATGATACAGCCAAAAAGGAGGAATCGGTATGATCAGGTTATTCGGCGCATGCAGTGCAGCACTGCTTGCTGCGGCTGTATATCTTTCCGGCTGCGGGACTGAATCTGTACTTTGTGCAGATTCACCTGTTTCCCATACCGCACAGGATGTCCGGAGCATGCAGCGCTTTCTGCTGTCAGAGCAGCCGGAGGAAGACTGGAACGAAAAACAGTATGATCTGAACGCTGACGGCAAGTGGAATGCCGCTGACCATTGCCTGATGAAGCGGGAGCTGCTTCCGGCGTCAAATGCGGATACCGACACGCTGGTCATCTGTTTTTCCCGGACAGGCAACACGGAAAAAATAGCGAACTACATCATTGACCTGACCGGCGCTGACAGTCTGGTCATTGAGGCGGCTGTGCCGTACACTGACGCGGATATCCGCTATCAGGACGATACCTGCCGTGCCAATCAGGAGCAGAATGACAAATCCGCCCGTCCTGAGATCGCAGCACTGCCCGACAGCATCGACGCATACGATGTGATCTATCTGGGGTATCCGATCTGGTGGGGCGAGGAGCCGCGCATCATCGACACACTGCTGGAGCACTACGATTTTTCAGAGAAAACAGTGATCCCGTTCTGCACCTCCGCGAGCAGCGGCATTGCGGCCAGTGAACGGAATATCCGCAGTCTTGTGCCGATCGGCAACCAGCTTGCCGGAAAACGCTTTGCGGCAGGCGCATCCAAGGCGGATGTGCAGAGCTGGCTTGATACACTGGAAATACCGGAGAAGAAAGCGGTGCAGAAGATGAAATTAACGGTAAACGGCACGACCCTCACGGCAGCCTTTTCCGATACGCAGGCGGCCCGGGAGCTTGCAGAGCGGCTCGCTGAAGCGCCTGTGACTGTCTCGCTGAGCGAATACGGCGGATTTGAAAAGGTCGGAAAGCTGCCATGGACATTGAACAGAACGGATGTACAGACGGAAACAAAGCCGGGCGATATCATGCTCTATCAGGGCAATCAGATGACGGTATTCTACGGCACAAACACATGGAGCTATACAAGTCTCGCGTCGATCGAAGGAGTTACCGCTGAGGAGCTCGCGGCGCTGTTCGGCTCCGGAGATATCTCGGTCACACTCTCCCTCGCATAACAGCAAACGCCATACCGCATCAAACCGGTATGGCGTTTTTGCTGCGGATAGGAGAAAAAGGCATATCTGATACTTTTTTCTCACCGCTCCCATTGCACTTTTCTGCATATTGTGATATAACCGGGCAGTGCCCGGCTCCGATTTTGCACCCATTTATTCATTCGGAAACTTTTTTCTCGCTGCTCCCCATTGCACTTTTCTGCATATTGTGA
>CAMNJD010000056.1 GCA_946540705.1 uncultured Ruminococcus sp.
CGGATTGATATTGAGGGCTCCGCCTGCGAAAACAGGCGGGGCATTTTTTTGCTCCGGCGGTATTGCAGCTCGCGCCGCACGAAAGCCCGTCCGAATAGCCAAAAATCGCCGCTGTTTCCGCCCGATATTCTGTCATTCTTCCAGTCGGAACTGCCTTGACATTGACGCAGCGTCAAGGTGTATAATAAAAGCGGTGATGAACATGCACGAAACCAAACATATCAGCGAGGTCTGTAAACTGCTTGACACGACCTCCCGCACGATCCGCTATTACGAACAGCTCGGTCTGATTCATTCGACACGGGAAACGCCCTCCGCGCCGCGCCGTCTGGATGCAGAGAACATCGAACAGCTCAGACGGATCCTGTTTCTCCGGAAGATCGGTCTTTCTCTGGATGAGATCGCGACCGTTTGCAGAGAAAAGAAGGACGCGGCAGAGCTGATTCGCTCAAAAAGTGTTGCGCTGTCTGCCGAGATCACGGCACTGATGGAACGGATTAAGCTGCTGGAGCGTGTGATCGAGGCGGCAGAGCAGCACGAGGATATCTACGCGCTCGATCTGCAAAAGGAATCCGATCAGCTGGACACATCGCACCTGCAAACGGCGGAAATCATTGCCGATCTGCTGCTTTCGCGCAGATTTGCGGAGATCACACCGTATCTGCTGCCGGAGACCCGTGAAATCCTGACCCCGAAGGTCATTGAAACGGCATGGGACAGATTCACGGAAGCATGCGGCGCATTCATTGCGAAGATCAAGCGAAGAACGGAAGGCATCACGGTCAGGTATTATCTGAAATTTGAGAGATCCGGTGTGGTGATCGTCCTGCCGTTCAAGGGCGAAATGCCGGGCGGCTTGCTGCTGCAATACTGGAATGAACAGGAGGAATGAACATGTTTGACGAAAGTGTACTGAAACGCATTCAGATCATGGAGCAAAGCGGCATCCGGATCGTCGGCGAAAGGGTGATCTACATTGACCCGATCCGAATTGTCGGAGCGCCGCATGACGCAGACCTGATTCTGTTCACACATCCGCATTTGGACCATTTTTCGCCGAAGGATGCCAAAAAGCTGATGAAGGAAAGCACGGTCATTGCAGCACCGAAGCGCATGGCAGCCCAATGCCGCCTGCTGCTCGGCAGAAAGCCGGTTCCGCTGCTGCCCGGCGAGACGCATCTGCTCTGCGGTATCCCGATCGAAACGGTTGCTGCCTATAACCGCCGCAAGCCCTTTCACCGCAAAGCGATGAAGTGGCTCGGGTATATACTCACATTCGGGCACACGCGCGTTTATATTGCAGGCGATACCGATATCACCGAGGAGAGCAAAGCCGTTTCCTGCGATATTGCGCTGCTGCCGATCGGCGGCGGGGGCTTTACCATGAATGCAGAGCAGGCGGCGGCGCTTGCTTCTGCCATCGCACCGCACACCGTGATTCCCATTCATTACGGCAAGCTGCTCGGCGGGGCGAATGCCGCAGAACGCTTCCGCACAGCACTGGACAGCCGCATTGCAGCGGATATCCGCCCGACAGCATTCAGCACAGTGATGGTTTCCCTGTATCTCAGAATTGCCGTGCTGCTCCCTCTCTGCGCTGTGCTCGGGTTCCTCATCGGAAAAATGCTTTGATACAGCATCTGAAAACCGCCGCGGATTGCGATCTGCGGCGGTTCCGTTTGATGACAAAAGCCAAGCCCTCTGCACCTGCGCCGGAGGGCTTTTGGGAGAAGCTGAACCGGGCAGCGTTCCATGATGATTTTTGCGCTTTCTCCCATTGCGTTTTTTGCGATAATATCTATCCGAACCATCCAAACCGTACAGGCAGGAAGTGATCACATGGCAAATGAGGCGTTCATCTTCACAAGAGACAGATTCCCGGATACGGAAGTGCTGAAAGCAGAATTGCGGTTCATTTTCGACGCGCTGCACCTGAACTACGATTTTGGGAGCAATGATACGGTCTCCGTCAGCAGTCCGGATTACGGGTGCGGCTGCGTCATGTATGTCGGCGACGATGCGGAAGGCTGCACTGCTGATGCGGAGCTGTATCATCTGCCCGGCGGTTTGATAAGCCAAAAAACAGAGGGAGCAAGATTCATACGAATCCCGTTCCCTCTGTTCGTATATGCGGTGATCAATCAGCCCGTGCAAACCTGACAGCCGAACAGACTGATATATGCGTGATGCTTTTCACAAAGCGGAAAGCCGCATTTCGGCGGTTCATCCGGATCGTGCCAATCGAGCCATTCTGTCAGGGATTCATCTTTGATATCGGCTTCGGTCATGCGTTCCATCAAAATCTGATACCCGTCAAGATAGCATTTCACACATTCCGCATTCGGTTCATACCGGTCACGGAGCGTTTCCCAGCCAAGCTTTTGCCGTGCGCCTTCGATCACACGCAGCATGAACGCCTTGTCCTCTGCAAAATGCGACCTGTCCCACGGGAGGCAGTCAATATCCAGATCTACATTTCCAAGTCCCAGCCTAGTCTGATTCTGTTCCGCAAGATATACCATCATCCGCTTCTGGCTTTCGGTCTCCGCAAGCCGTCCGCCGCTCAAACACAGAATATTGACGAGAACTGCCGCGCCGCCGTTGGACATATGGAACGAATCACGCATATGCTCATCCCAGAAGGCGCGGTCTGAAAGCGGGTGATTGGCTCCTCCTCCGAATGAAAAACAAATCGTAACTCCCATCGTGATAATCCGCCTTTCTGCAAAAGATACCCATGGGTTCAACATGTGCTTTCGCTGTCGTGATATACTACGCGCTCATGCAAATCGTAATAACGATTTGCAATCCGCCGTCTTTGAAGGCGGGCGGCGCACAGCGCCGTTCAGCGCTCCGTTATACGCCCTCTGCCAAAGCCACATAGTGACTTTGGCGGCTGCTGCGCGGCCTGCAAAGCACAACATAGTTGTGCTTTGCAATAGAGGGCAGTATATATCAGGTCGCCGCAATGATCGCCGCTGCTGCGGCATCATCCTCTTCCTTCTCCGCAGCCAGCGCGATGATCGCCGCCATGATGTTCACCGCCGTGAATCTGCTGTCTCCGTATGCTGCCGCCGCCAGCATTGCCGCATTCATCAGGCGGCGCTTCTCGTCAAAGCCGCTGAAAAAGCCGTAATCCGGCTGCTTGGAGAGAAACGCC
>CAMNJD010000057.1 GCA_946540705.1 uncultured Ruminococcus sp.
CTGTGCGATCGCAGAATTGAGCTTATGGCTGCCGGAGGTATTGTTGCCCTCAAACTTGTAGTAGATCTTCGCCGGGGTGCCGAGCTGCTTTTCGAGGCAGTATGCACGGACAAGCGGCGACGGGCGGAACATCTTGTAGAAATCGCGGATCTCCGCAGGGATCTCAATATACGGCTCGGTGTCATTGAGCTCCTGCTCTGCAAGCTCACGGCAGAATACCCTGGAGAGCATGTCGAGCGTTGCGGGCTGATGCGTCTGCGGATCGAGCAGCGGTGCAGGCTTTTCT
This sequence comes from uncultured Ruminococcus sp., assembly GCA_946540705.1. Taxonomy (GTDB): domain Bacteria; phylum Bacillota; class Clostridia; order Oscillospirales; family Ruminococcaceae; genus Firm-04. The sequence continues at coordinate 287 of CAMNJD010000057.1, forward strand.
TTCATGTCGGCGCGGAGATTGTACCACGCAGTCGGCATTTCGGATTCTTCCAGATAAATTTTGTAAGGGATTTCGAGAGACATAAGTGATCGCTCCTTCTCAGTATATATTTGACGCAGGGACAAAAAAACGCCCGTCCCTGACATCATAAACGATGCTGTCAAGGACGGACGGTTTCTCACATCCGCGGTGCCACCTTGATTCATGCGCAAATACGGCATGCACTTTTCGGGACCTGTCGTGATCCCCGGCAGCTTACGTGTGCCGAACGTCGCAGCTTTCCCGGCATCGCACCGGCTGCGCCCTCCGCGGGCCATTCCGAACGCAGTACACCGCCCGGTTCTCAGCACTCCGGGCTCTCTGTGGGGACAAACGGACGGTTTCTCTCCGCATCAACGGTTTAGAGTTTTACTGTATTAAATTATAGCACAGCATCCGGCATTTGTCAAGAGGCTGCGAAAAAAAGGGTGTAAAATCTCTGTTTTGCAGCTCGCCCCCGCACTGAGTGCTTGCATTTTTTCAAATAATGTGCTATACTATACATACTGCACATACTGCACATACTGCGCGATAGCGAACCGGAAACGAAAGGAGGAGCACAGCCATGTTCAAAAAGCTGTCTGATAAATTTCAGTACAATGCGCCGGTCATCCTGACCTTTTCGCTCCTGGCACTCTGCTCGCTCGTGCTGAGCTATATTACCGGCGGCTGGACAAACCGATATCTGTTTTCCGTCTACCGCACCAAATTCTACAGTCCCATGCAGTGGCTCCGCACGTTCAGCTATGTGCTCGGCCATGCAAACTACAACCATTTTATCAGTAACTTCACCGTCATTCTGCTGGTCGGGCCGATGCTCGAGGAAAAATACGGCTCAAAGCCCCTGCTGAAAATGATGGCCGTAACTGCGTTCGTGACCGGCATGATTCAGGTGCTGTTCTTCCCGCACGTCGCACTGCTCGGGGCAAGCGGTATCGCCTTTATGCTCATTTTGCTCAGCTCCTTCGCGAATTTCCGCAGGGGCAAAATTCCGATCACGCTGATCCTCGTTGCAATGATCTACCTCAGCGGTGAGATCATCTCAGGCATCTCCAATCCGCACGACAATATCTCGCAGATGGGCCATATCGTCGGCGGCATCTGCGGAACACTGTTCGGCTGGGCGATCACCAAACCCAAGGCGGATCCTGCCGCATAATCCGCTCGGCCATGCGTCTGCTTCCGGAAATTTCGCGGAAACAGACGCATTTTTTGTGAAATCGGCGCGATTCTCACGATTTCCTTATTTTTTTCAAAAAAGGTATTCCATTTTTCGCGGTTTTCTGGTATAATAACTATATGTGCCTCATTTTGATGAGTGCGTAAGCCTTTGAATCTACAGGAGATGAAAAAAATGCGTAAACGCTTCTTGTCCTCCGTGCTGGCAGCAGTCTTTTCGGCTGTCTTTCTGCTGAGCAGCATGCCGGCGGCTCGTGCGCATGCGCTGCTGTTCACCCCGAACTGCACCGTGCAGAGCGATGCCGCTGTGCTGATGAACCTTGATGTCGGCGAGATCGTCTATGAGAAAAATGCCGATATGAAGGAGGCGCCCGCCGCGCTTTCCCAGATCATGACGGCCGTGCTGGTGCTCGAGAACTGCCCGGACCCGGCTTCGGTGACGATTACGGCGACCGATGAAATGTACGATCTGTTCACCAACGAGGAGCATCAGAATGACCTGCGCCGCGCCGGCATTGAAAAGGGCGATTCCCTGACGGCAGAGGATCTGCTTTATGCAATGATGCTGACCTCCTCCTGCGAGGCAGACTATATGCTTTCGGAACACTTCGGCGGCAGCCTCGACGGCTTCGTCAGCATGATGAACAACAAGGCCGAGGAGCTGGGCATGTCCAATACCCGCTTTACGACAGCCGGTCAGCTCTACAGCCCCCGCCAGCTTACAACCGCCCGCGATATGATGACGCTGCTGGCATATGCGATGACAATTCCGCGCTTTGAAACAATCGCCTGCACGAATGCCTACACACCGCCGACCGCCGCTGCGCTCGGCAAGGCCGAAAGCTGGGCATGGAAGCACTCCAACCTCATGGTTCAGGACGGCAGCGACTACTATTTTAACGGTGCCCGCGGCATCAAGACCGGCAACTCCGAGGAGGGCGGCCGCTGCATCGCCTGCAAGGCTTCCCGCGACGGCGTCAATTACCTGCTCATCTGTATGCATGCTCCGATGGAGGATGCCGACGGCAATCCGCATTTCTATCACCTGGAGGATGCGGCCAATATCTTCGAGTGGGCATTCCTGCACCTCTCGTTCCAGGAGATCCTGAGCGACACAATGGAGCTCGGTGAGATCAAGGTCACGAACGCAAAGGACGATGAGGGCTATGTCATTGTCCGGCCGGTTGACAAGTATTCCTGCATCTGGTGCGATACGATGGATATCAGCAGCGTGCAGAAGGTCGGCGACTGGCCGACTTCGATCGAGGCGCCGGTCTATATCGGCACCAAGCTCGGTACAGTCTCCCTGAAGCTCTCCGGTGAAACGCTCATTGAGGTCGATGTTGTTGCATCGAACACCGTCGAGCGCTCGTTCTGGAAGTACAATCTCAGTGAGATCCCCGGATTCTTCAAATCCAAATATGTCAAGATGACCTTCATCGTTGCACTGGTGTTCTCGCTCATTTACATCGGCCTGTGCATCTACTTTGCATTCCGCTATCATGAGGACCGCAAGAAGCGCGCTGCCGCAAGAGCCGGCTATTACCAGAAGCAAAAGAAGAAAAAGAAGTGATTTGACCGCAGCAGAGCCAGAAACGCTCTGCTGCGATTTTTTGAAATGAAACACGAGAAAACGAGCAATCCCGAGAGAAATCAAGAGAAATACAGAGAACGAGCGATATATTTTAATTTTTCGGCATTTTGACCGTTGACACCGGCGCCAAAATCAGGTATAATGTGTAAGCACGCCGCAAACGGGACAGCTCTCCCCGTGATCTGTACCCCGCGCGGTTACCCAAAAATTTGTATGGAGGTATTTCCCATGTCAACGACGACAACCATGGCCAAGGCCGGCGAGATCAGCCGCAAGTGGTATATCATTGACGCAGCCGGACAGCCCCTGGGCAGAACTGCTGCCAAGGCTGCTGCGATCCTGCGCGGCAAGCATAAGGTCGATTTCACTCCGAATGCGGACTGCGGCGACCATGTCATCATTATCAACTGCGGCAAGGCAGTTCTGACCGGCAAGAAGCTCGATCAGAAGTTCGAGATCTGGCACACCGGCTGGATCGGCCACCTGAAGAAAGTCTCTTACCGTGACCTCATGGCAAAGAAGCCTGAGCACGCAATGTTCATTGCGGTCGAGGGCATGCTCCCGAATAACCACATCGGCAGAGCCTCGATGAAGCGTCTGCGCGTTTATGCGGGTGCTGAGCACAAGAATCAGGCTCAGAAGCCTGAGATGTACACACTGTAAGAAAGGAGTCCTGAACAATGAGTGAAGCAGTATCCTACGAAGCAAAGCTGAAGTCGTTCTACGGCACCGGCAGAAGAAAGCACTCCGTTGCGAGAGTTCGCCTGTATCCGGGCTCCGGCAATGTGACCATCAACGGCAGAAGCATCGACGAATACTTCGGCCTTGAGACCCTGAAGCTGATCGTCCGTCAGCCGCTGGAGCTGACTGAAACAACCGGTCAGTTTGATGTTGTCTGCACGGTTGCAGGCGGCGGTGTGACCGGCCAGGCAGGTGCGATCCGTCACGGTGTTGCACGCGCCCTGCTCCAGTTCAATGCTGAGCTCCGCCCGGCACTGAAGAAGGCAGGCTACCTGACTCGTGACCCGAGAATGAAGGAGAGAAAGAAGTACGGTCTCAAAGCCGCACGTCGTGCTCCGCAGTTCAGCAAGCGCTGATTTTCATATCATCGCAATATTACAGAAAATCGCCCCGCAGCGTTTCACAAAAGCGCTTCGGGGCATTGTTTTTTATACTGGTGCTATCATAAATCAGAATTTGTCGGCATAATTACACCC
>CAMNJD010000058.1 GCA_946540705.1 uncultured Ruminococcus sp.
CCGTAGGGCTGCTTTCCCCATTCAAAATAGCATCGCGAAGCGATACCTTATTCTATTTAACCGTTCTAAACCACCTTTTTTGTGCGAGAACCCACCCAAATCTTTATTAGCCCAAATAAAAAAGCGGCCTGCCCCGGTATTCGGGCGCAGGCCGCTTCTGTTTGCTGAAGACCGACACGCAGATCGGCCGTTCGTTATTTTTCGTTGACGCGCTTGCCGCAGATATGCTCCGGCGTCAGCGCAAGACAGAGCGTTTTCGCTGCAAAATGCTCGATCTCTTTTGCGATATACGATTCATCCTGCGTGAATTGATAGCTGAGCTGCCGGCTGATCTCTATGACCCGCTCGGGGTCGCTGATCAGCTCGACCCGGCCGAATACGATCACGCTGCAAACCGTCAGAGCCCAGTCGCCCTCAGTCCGCACACCCGGATCATATACACAGAACGATGCTTTGCTGCAGCGGCGCAGTGCGTCGATCTTGTGCCCCTCTTTGCCGCCGTGAAAGTAGATCCTCCCGTCAGCCGCGCAGTACCAGTGGTTCATCGGCATGCCGTAGGGGTAGCCGTCATCGCCGATGACAGACAGCACCCCGCGCTTTTCCTGCTTCAGCAGCGCGATGCATTCCTCGTCAGAAAGCTGCTTATGCTTCCGCACCAGCGGGCGAAAAGAACCTGCTTCCATCAGTGAAATTCCTCATTCGGGTTCAGTGCGGCAGGCGATTTCCAGCGGATGCCGTAATCGCTGCGCAGGATCATGCGCTTGGCCATCCAGTATTCCTTGCAGAAATCATAGTATCCGCGCTCATGCTCCAGCGCCTCGTCGATCTTCTCCTCCAGCTCATAGCGGATCGCGAGATACTCCGGCGTCAGCTCGACCGGATCATAGTCCGGCTCCTCATCCCATGCTTCCTTCGCCTCTGACAGAACGGCATTGTAGTCCTCCGCGCCGATATCGTTTGTCAGCTCCGCGGCGATCTCGGGCGTCACGCCCTCCGCGGTGTTCATCGCGCTTGTGATGATCGAATATGCGCTGTCACGCAGATCGAGCAGCTCACCGTTTTCGAGCACCCTGACATCCTGTGCCAGCAGCTCGCGGACGCAGTTATGGCCGAGTTTGGCATATTCAAGCGCCTCGGGCCAGAAGTGTGCCTCGGCATAAGTCTCGGCGGTATCCTGACAGTAGCGCAGACAGTCGGACCAGCGGCCCTCTGCCTCAAGCAGACGCAGTGCGTTCCGGCAGCTTTCGATCGCCGGATGTGCGCGCCAAGGGTCGAACTGCATCGCATGGAACTGCTGGAGCAGCAGACAGGTATAGAGCATATCGACCGCGACATCGGCCGTCGGGTGCGCCTCCATTGCGCTGGACACGCGCTCAAGCATCCGCTCGGTAAAGGCGACGCCGAGCTCTGCTGCACGTTCGCTGTTCAGCAGATTGAGGTAGTCCATCAGTGCGAGCTGCTTTTCCTGCTCGGAATGCTCTGCGCTTTGCAGCAGTGTCTCGAGCTGCTCGCCCTGTGCCTTCAGCTCATCGTACCGGTTTTCGTCCTTGATATAATGCATAACTCTGCCTCCTTCGTGCCGGCTTGAGTCGGCTTTCTGTGTGCGGCAATGATTCGCCCACTATTTAGTCTATGATACCATATTTTTAGCGGAATGTCAAGCGAAAAGCAGAAAAAATAGACAACTGCCGCAAAACATTCGTTCCGGCATGCGCTGCGGCACAGCCGAAACCGTGTTCCGTACCGTAAAAAGCCCGCGCGAAGCTGCGCGGAATTTGTGCAAAAAAGAGATTTTTTCGGCGCATCAGGCGGAATTCTTGCTTTCTTTCCGCAAATGTGCTATACTTTTTTCATACGCCCTTTTTCGGGTATTACGGGGGCTTTGTCTGCATCCGGCACGGCATCCCCTGATTGGAGGAATAAAAGAATGGCAGAAAAAGAGACTGTGGAACGCAATGTCAACGTCATCCTCAAGAATGAAGAACAGCATGAGGATGAGGTCGTCATTTCCCTTTCCGCGATTGTCCGGAAGCTGAAAAGGTATTTTCTGGTCTGGTTTCTGGTGTCCGTCATCGTCGGCGGCCTCATTACCGGTCTGAGCATCTTCTTCAGCACGACGTCTTCCACCCCGGTGCGTGCGCTCGTCAGCTTCAACTATGACGGCATCGAGAAGGGCAAGAGCCCGGACGGCACCGATTTTGACCCCAACTCCCTGAAGAATCCGGTCGTGCTTGAGGACGCGCTGACTGCCTGCGGCATGAATCTCGAAATGCTCGAAAGTGTCCGCAACGGCATCGACATCGACGGCATTGTCCCGGAGGATACGATCAACCGTCTGACTGCATATCACAATGTGTTCGAGAATGCGACGAACGGCATGCCCGCCGCACAGGCGATCCTCGATGAGTCCTGGTTCTCCACACAGTACAAGGTTTCGTTCAATTTCCGTGAGGTCGGCATCGACCGCTCGGATGCGGTTCAGCTCCTGAATGCAATCCTTCAGGATGCATACAAGGACTATTTCTTCAAGCAGTACGGCTACAATGAGCCGCTGGGCTCGGCGCTGGGCGCTCTGAAGTATGAGGACTATGACTATGCGGAAGCCGTTGACATGTTCAGCGATTCGCTGACCAAGCTCCGCCGCTATGTCAACAGCCTTGCAACGGACGATTCGACCAGATTCCGCTCGTCCGTGACCGGCTACACCTTCGCCGATCTGCGCGATACCATCAATACGGTCTCGGATCTCGACCTCGACCTGATCTCCTCCTACATCAGCGTCAACAATGTCACAA
>CAMNJD010000059.1 GCA_946540705.1 uncultured Ruminococcus sp.
AAGCCTTTGAAAAGGCTTGAGCGAAACTTTTAATATGGGCGAAATTAAAACTATTTGTTTTAACTTTATTTTTCCGACCACCTAAAAAAATACATACCCAAAAAATATAACCGGCGCGCTCAGAGGGGTAAGGAGCGCACCGGTTATTCGGGTGGGTCTTTCATTGAAGGGTCACTGTGCGGGATAATCCGTCACAGCGCCGGTGAGAAATGCAGTATACCAGTTGAGATCAGACAGAGCAACTGTGCCGTCCCGATCAACGTCTGCTGCTTTCTTTGCGGGATTGCTGAGGAAGCTGTCCTTCAGGAGTCCCTGCTTGGCAAGGGTCAGATCGGTGCAGTCGATCGCGCCGTCATTGTTGACATCGCCGCGCAGAAACTCAGGCTCCGGCTCCGTTCCGATGAACTTCCACCAGTCCACATTGAACAGATAGCTGTCGCCGCCGGAGAATCTGAGATACAGGTCATGGACACCCTTTGCACCGGAAACATTACAGCGCACAGTCTCCCATTCCTGCCAGCCGCCCGTGACCGGAACCGTCGCCGCGCCGACGACCGGGCCGTCAACAGCATCGAGATGCAGCTCGATCTTGCCGCCCTGACCGTTCGAGGAGGTGCTTGCGATGAATTCCTTTGCGCCTTCGTCACCGAAATCCACGCCGCTGACCTTGACATAATCGCCGTTTTCGATGAAACCGATCGCTAAGGTTCCCGCGTCGATCTTCTCGGTCTTGATGCCTGACGACCAGCTCATCATTTCGGCTTCCTGCCGCACATACGGGTCAACGAATTCGATCTGCTTGGGCCCCGATTTGGTCGATTCGATCAGCGGGATCGTGCCGTCGGGATTATAGGTGAACTCCTCACAGGCTGCACTGCGCGTAAACACGCCGCCGCCCGGCAGACCGTTCATGTGATAGAAGTAATAGGAGTGATCCTTATAATCAATGATGCCGCCGTGAATCGTAAAGCAGTTAGAGCCTTTCTGGATCTGACCGCGGTATGTCCACGGGCCGGTGACGGTGGGGCCGGTCGCATAGGCCATGCTCTCGCCCGTGTCATTGCCGACAAACGCAGCATAGACCATGTAGTAGAGATTGCCGTGCTTATAGATCCACGGGCCCTCGCCGTATGCGCTGGAGCGATCCTGCTTGCTGCACGGGCCGAATGCCTCAGCGGTCATCCGATACTCCTGCACGGGGCCGTCCAGCGTGACCATATCCTCCTTGAGCTTGACATAATAGAGGGTCGGATTGCCGAAAAACAGCCATGCCTGCCCGTCATCGTCGATCATGACCGTCGGGTCGATGTACCACCAGTTTGGACCGCAGAGCGGCTTGCCGAGCACATCCTCATAGGGACCCTCGGGGCGGTCTGCGACGCCGACGCCGATTGCACGGCCGCCGCCGGACTTGTTGGTCGTTGTGAAGTAGAAGTAATATTTGCCGTTTCGTTCGATGCACTGCGATGCCCAGGCATCCTTCGCATTGCACCACTTGAATTCGTCATCCTTCAGGATCATGCCGTGATCGGTCCAGTTCTGCATATCCTTTGTTGAGAAGCACTGCCAGCCGGTCATTTCGTAATAGGAAGCGCCGTCGCGGTCACAGCCGGAAAAGACATACAGCTCATCCCCGAACACGACCGGTGCAGGGTCCGGCGTAAAGCTGGTCTGTACGATCGGATTCTGTGCATGTACGGACACAGGTGTACCGGTTGTCATACAGCCTACAGACAGCATTGCAGTCAGACATGCGATGATCTTTTTCTGTTTCATCTCTGGATTCCCCCATTTCAGAATTACATTCTGTATTTTTATCCTAACACTTTACAGACAAAATTGCACTGTATAATCTGAAGAAAATATGGATGAAAGCAAGAAGTTGTGCTTAAATTTATGCGATATTGTACAGGAAACAGTAAAATGTCCATGTTTTCTGTGAAATTTCCATTGAAAGTATAGCAGATTTCCGATATGATATATAAGACGGAACATAACACAGAGAAAGATGTCCGTACAATCACACACAAAACGCGAATGGGGGAATGAAATATGACCGGAAAGAATCAGGATGTACGTTTTTCACAGACAGGCAGGCGTGGCAGGAAGCGTGCGCTGCTTTGCAGTGCCGCTCTGGCAGTCTGCGGCATCATGCCGGCACACATGCAGGCGGCGGCAGCGGAGGATACCGTGCTGTATGTCTCACCGGACGGCGATGACAGCAGCGCCGGCACTGCGAATGCGCCGCTCAGGACGCTGGAGGGTGCAAGAAATGCAGTCAGGCAGCTCAGCGGCAGTGCTTCGGGCGACATTATCGTCCGCTTTGCAGACGGCATATACCGGATGAGCGAGCCGGTTCATTTTTCTCCGGAGGATTCCGGCAAAAACGGCTGCCGCGTGATCTATGAGGCGGCAGAGGGTGCGAATCCCGTATTCAGCGGCGCCGTACAGGTCACAGGCTGGAAGCCGTACAACGACAAGCTCTGGGCTGCTCCGCTCGACCGCGATTACAAGCTCCGCAATTTCTATGTCAACGACCACCGCGCCAATATGGGCAGCAAGGGCGTCGGCGCACAGGGCGGCTGGGGCGAATATACGGTCAAGGCCGGTCAGGCGGACTGGGCATGGGATTCCGGAAAGAAAAGCGACGGCATCCGGTACAAGGCTTCCGATCTGCCGCATATCACAAGCAACACCGATGATCTTGAGGTCGTCAACGGCACGACATGGAATGAAAACATCGTCTGCTCCCGTGATATCAAATACGACAACGGCAGCTTTGTCTTCCTGATGCAGCAGCCATACGGCGCAATCGCGCAGACACCGGGCTGGGGCGCGGGCTTCTCGACCGGCGGCTGGCATACGCTCTATAATGCGTTTGAGTTTGTCGATTCGCCCGGTGAATTCTATTTCGATAAAACCGCGCATATGCTCTATTATTATCCGCTTGCAGGCGAGGATATGTCCGCTGCGGATGCCGAAGCGCCTGTTACAGAGCAGCTCATCGTGATCGAAGGCGAATCGACAGACCGCCGCGTGGAAAACATCACATTCCGCGGACTGACGTTCGCACACACCGATTATCAGCTCACGAATGTTGCGGGCTCGCACGGCAAGGCAACCTGTCAGGCCGCTCAGAGCTACATGGCCTTTGCCGATTCCAACTGGCACAACCGCAGGTACGAAATGGCAGACACACTGCCCGGCATGATCGACGTGAAAAACGCTTCATCACTGGAATTCACCGACAATGTGATCAAGCACAGCGGCGCTGACGGCCTCAACATGTCAAACGACGCCGTGAACTGCACAGTCTCCCGCAACTATGTCACCGATATCACAAGCTCCGGCATCACAGTCGGGCATCCGCAGCATATCTACATCGGCGATGCAGCGCAGAACAACCACGAGAAGTTTCCTGCGGGGGTTGAGGGGCTGTGCAAAAATGACACGATCTCCGACAACCTGCTCTATGATATCAGTGTCGTTCACGGCTTCGGCGGCTGCGCGGCGATCACGGTCTACTATGCAGATTCCGTCAAGGTGCTGCGCAATCAGATCGAAAAGACTGCGTACAACGGCATTCATCTGGGCTGGGGCTGGTGCAATTTCAAGGATTCCACGACCTGCCGCGACAACATGATCTGCTATAACCGCGTCATCAATGCACTGAACCGTCTGCACGACAGCGGCGGCATCTACACGATCGGTCAGATGCCCGGCACGGTCATCAATGAAAACTATATTGTGGGCATTCCCGCAGGCGGTGCAGGCGCACCGACCTACGGCCTCCACAACGACGAGGGTACAGCATACATCGAGGAGAACGACAATGTCCTTGATATCAGCCCGAATGTCACCTACACGATCAACTGCGAGGACTACGGTCAGAAGCACCACCTCACCATTCTGCGCACCTATGCAACCGTGCGGAAAATGGGCAAGAATCCCCCTGACAGCAGGATCGACGATCCGATCGTCGTATCCGACAATGTCTGGCCGCAGGCGCAGTATGAGGTCTGTCTGCGCTCCGGCCTTCAGGACGAGTTCCGCAGCATCATGCCGGCTTCGATGATGTCTGATGCAGACTATGTGCTCCCGGCAAGCTGCGCGGCAAAGGGCGGCATCCGGCTTCCGATCCGTGCAGCGGGCAGCGGCAAGACCGTCTGGGTCGCGCCGGACGGCACAACGGCATTCAAGGCCGGCGCATCCATGACCAAGGCAAACGGCACCGCGACAGAGATCAGGCTGCCGGAGGCTGAGGGCGAATACCGCCTTTATGTGACCGACAGCACCGGAACGGTTCTGAGCAAATCCTCGCATATTCTGCGTCTGAGCGGCTCGGCATCGCAGGTTGCAGCATCCTCATACAGTGTGCAGTCCGGCGTACAGACTGAAAGCTGCTCGGAGGGAGGTCAGGATGTCGCATACATCGAAAACGGCGATTACATCGGTTTCAAGGATGTTGATATGACCGGCGCTGAGTCGATCGCACTGCGCGTCGCGGCGAACAGCGGCGGCTCCTCGGTTGAGGTATACCTCGACAGCCCGACCGGCACGCGCATCGGTACCTGTGAAGTTGCTTCGACCGGCGGCTGGCAGACATGGGCGACGCAGACAGCGGCGCTCGATGCCGCATCCGGCACACATGACCTGTATCTCGTGTTCAGGGGCGGCAGCGGCTATCTGTTCAATATCGCATGGTGGAAGCTGAATTACGCAGAAAAGCAGATACACTACGGTGACCTGAATCACGATGATAAAATTGACGCGAAGGATCTTACGCTGCTGAAGCGCGCTGCGATGAGTGACGCATACATCGCCGAGGGCGACCTGAATGATGACGGCACGCTCGATGACGCGGATGCAGCACTGCACAGAGACTATCTGTTCGGCATTGTCACGGCATTCCCGGTATCTGCATAAATACAACCCCCGTTACCGATTATGCCGGTACTCATATAGAAGTTTTGCCCCGAAGCGTTTCACAAAAGCGCTTCGGGGCATTGTTT
>CAMNJD010000060.1 GCA_946540705.1 uncultured Ruminococcus sp.
CCGCTCCGCCTGCCGCTTGGCATCCTCCAGCGCCTTCTTCTCAGAGGTATTCGAGCGCCCGGTGAAGCGCTTATAGTGATACTTGCCGTCACTCCCCCGCCCCAGACTTGCGCGGTAGCTGACCTCAAATTTGCACTTCTTCATGCAAACTCCTCCTTGAAATTTGACATTTCGCGGAGAATATGTTATACTTGAATTGCAGTGGTTCAGGTAGAGATATTCTCCGCTTGTTCCCGTCCGCTCGGTGCGCCAACACCGGGCGGACTTTTTATTTTTGAAACAGATCGCTGTGTGTGCCTGTGCGGGCAAGCGAGAGAACAAGCACATCGTCAACCAGTTCGTAGATCAACAGCCAATCCGGTTCGATGTGGCATTCCCGATAGCCCTTCCAGTTGCCTGTAAGAGCGTGATCGTCATATTCAGTGGCAAGCTGAGCCTGCTTTGTGCCGTCGGCGATCAGATCAACGACAGACAGCAGTTTATCAGTATCCCGGCCGCGTTTCTTTGCGAGCTTGAAATCCCGCTTGAACTGCGAAGTGACTTTAACTGTATACTTCATTCTTCGTCCAGTGCCTCCGACAGTTCCTCGATGCTGCGATATCCCTTGACCGCAGGATCATGTGCGATCTCGTCGGCCTCAAGCATGGCAGCGACCGTTTCCCGATTCGGCTGCTCGGCGCTGATCACCAGCCTTTTCAGGATCTGATATGCCATTTCCAGATCGGCAGGAGAAAGCATATCCAGCAGATTGACTGCGCGTTCTTTTGTACTCATATCAATACCTCCTTAACTGTAATGCTGAGTTCGCCGTCCCGGATGTGAACCGGAACCGGTGTATCAACTGTGTAGATATTCGGGTGATTACCCTCGTCAAAGTAATCATTGAGCCTGACATCAGCCGAAGCGGCATGCATGCTCTGCGCAGCTTGGCTTTACGGCCGCTTTTTGTGGTCGGGATTCCGGTGAACCCTGCCCTCTTTCTTTTGCGTCTCATTGACGGCCGCTGACGCCGCCATTACGGTGCCTTTCTTCTTCCCATGTCTTTCACGTTCCTTTTTCAGTTCGTCCATGTATCCGGCGGTCACGATACCGGCGGGCAGTGCAACGATCGCGATGCCGAGCAGTGAGGACAGCATCGTGACCAGTCTGCCGACAACTGTCACCGGGTAGATATCTCCGTAGCCCATTGTGGTCAGAGAGATTGTCGCCCAGTAGATCGCCTCGAAAAAGCTGTCGAAGGTCTGCGGCTCGACATTGAAAACGACAAGCGCCGAGATCACGATATAGGCGAGCGCAAGCATCAGCACCGTCAGCAGCGATTCGCGCTGCGCTCTGAATACATTTCCGATCATCTGAATGCTGCGCGAATACCGTGCAAGCCGGAACGCCCGGAACACCCGCAGTGTGCGGATAATGCGGAGTGTCCGCACAAGCCGGAACACCTTGAGCAGCCGGAAGCCGCTGCTCAGAACCGTCACTGACGGCAGAATGGAGATCAGATCAATCACGGCCATCGGCTGAAACGGATATATCGCAAACGGGAGCCTGCGCCCCGGTGCATCCAGATCGGCAGTGATCCAGCGGGCGGCATAGTCAAACAGGAATATGACTGTGCTGAAAATCTCAATGATGCGGAATGCCGGATGCTCCGACCGGAACGCAAGCGGGATGATGCTTGCTATGATGACAGCAACCATAAAGATGCTGTAGGCGGAGCGGCCGAGCAGTCGGAACAGTTGCTTTCTCATGATCAGCCGTGCGGATTGCAGGATTTGCAGGGCTCATATCCCATGCTGATGAGTTCGGCGTATGTTCCTGTCTGGCTGTATTTGTTTTCCTCGGACATGGAATCGACAAAATGACAGAACGGATAGTGAAAAACATGAGAATCGAGATTTACGATCCATTCCCGGACAGTTTGCGTTCTCTGCGTTGTTGTTTTCGCTGATGCTTCCGTTTCGGTGACGGATCCCGCAGTTGTTTCAGTTGTTGCTTCAGCAGTTGTATCGGTTTCGATTTCAACTGTACGTGCTGCGGTTTCTGTTGCCGGTTCCGCGACGGCACGGGTCGGTTCTTCCTGCTTTTCCGGGCTCTTTGAACTGCCTGCGGGCAGTGTGGCTCCGCCAATCAGTGCAAGGACGACAGAAAGGATAACAGCGGCTTTCTCACGTCCTGCCAGAATACTGATATTGTCTGATGCCGGGCACATCAATGCAGCCGAACCCGCGAGGATGATTCCGCCGATGATGCCGCGGGTGCCGATCGAAAACGATCCAATACAGCAGAGTACAAGCAGGGCAAAAACGCCCCATCGAATTTTCTTTTTGTTATCCATAGCCTGCCTCTCACCTCTCAGTTATTCCGCCGGTTCCGCAATGCCGATGACCCTGCCGGAGCACATTACCACATCATAGTCATGCAGCATAATATCCGCATACGCGCTGTTGCGGGAAATCAGCCGGTCGCCGCCAAACTCCTTTACAAAGCCGTCGCCGTTGACAACAAAAACGCCGATATCGCCGACATTGATCTGCGGCGCGCTTTCAACAAGCAGGATATCCCCGTCCGAATACGTTGTCTCCATCGAATCGCCGTTTACGCGAATCGCGAAATCAGCGCGTTCCGATTCCGGTGTCCGTCTGACAGTGATCGTTTCATAGCCTTCGTCGCTAAGCGGATCGCCCGTGCCCGCGCTTGCCGCAAGCTGCGAGATGCGGATCTCGATTCGATTTTCAGATTTAGCCGACTCAATCTGACTGCACCTTTCAAATTCTTCATCGAGAATAAAATCAACTATTTTCCTGCCGTGCTCGTCAAGAGCACGGTGTTTTTGTATCATAAGCGACTCGCTGTAGGTAAAATCGTGCTCCCTCGGTGCCTCACCGAACAAATAGTTTGCATCTATTTCCAGTGCGTCAAAAAGTTTGGGGACCAATTCCATTTTGGGATTGCTTACGCCGCTTTCGTAATTACCGACCGAACCTTGCGTGATGCCAATTTTCTTGGCCAGCTCAGCCTGAGATAATCCCAGTTCTTCGCGGCGTGCTCTAATCCGTTCACCGATACTCATTCAGTATCACCTCCTGTACAGATTATATCACAAAAAATATATATAGGTCAATAGAAAAATATCAAGAATCTTGTGATTTGTGAAAACCGACAAAAAAGCTCTTTGTTTTTTGTGTATTATTATACCAAGAAAATTGATATTTTTCTATTGACAAATCAAGATTCTTGTATTATAATATACTCACAATCAAGAATCTTGATTATTCCGATCAAGGAGGTGAGAGGATTGGATATTATCGTGCAGAACATCCGACGCATCATGCATGAAAAGGGGCTGAAGCAAAAGTATGTTGCTGATAAGTCTGAATTTACAGAGCAGGAGTTCAGCAATATGCTTAACGGGCGTAAGCGAATTGATGTGAGTTATATCAGCAGAATCTGCTATGCACTCGATGTACAGCCTAACGATCTGTTTATCAGTATCAAAAAGGAGGTCTGACCAATGGCACTGCCAAGAACACACATTCCGCCGCCGCGCAAGCTGTGGAGCATCGTGGAGATGCTGAAGGCGCGGTACGAACTGGACGACGAGCAGCTCGGTGCGCGGGCAGAAGTAACCGCACGGACCGTGCGCAGCGACCGCTCCAACCCGGAGAACATCCCGCTCGGGCGCGTGCTGCGGTACATCGGCATCGAGCTGACCGGAAACGAACTGATCGCAGCTGTTGAGACTGCGATCGCAAACAAGGAAACATCATTGAAGTGAGGTGATACCATGCTGAAAATCGACCTTAACAGGGACAAGGAAGCCTGCTCGATCAGATTGTCGGGGATGGGCGTGGATGTTCTCGCAGAAA
>CAMNJD010000061.1 GCA_946540705.1 uncultured Ruminococcus sp.
GGTGAAAACGGCAAAGCGCCGACAACCCTGACTGTTCCGGACGGCTACAAGGGCACGTTCCTTGCAAAAGACGATGACTTCTCGTATGATTCCAACAAGCTCGACTATGTCTGGCAGTGGAATCACAATCCGGATAACAATGCATGGTCCGTCACCGACCGTCCCGGCTATCTCCGCATCACGAACAATACCAAAGCGAGCAATATTTTCTGGGCACGCAATACGCTGACCATGCGTACCGAAGGTCCTGCCTGCTCCGGCGTCGTCAAGCTCGATACCTCCGGCATGAAGCCCGGTGATCACGCAGGTCTGTCCGCATTCCAGTTCCATTTCGGAAATGTCGGCGTCTACCTTACGAATGACGGCACCCGCAAGATCTATGCCTCCAGAAACGGCGGCGGCAGTGAAGTCGCGGATGCGAACGACAAGAAGATTCAGGAAGTGAACATGAACGGTAAGGAGATCTATCTCAAGATCGATTATCAGTTCAATAATGTCGGCAGCAACGGCGTGATCAGCGGCGATGTCAACAAGGCAAACTTCTACTATTCCTATGACGGCAATAACTGGACGCAGATCGGCGATACGCTGAACATGGATTACAGCCTGAAGCTCTTTACCGGCTACCGCAATGCACTTTACAGCTACGGTACATCGAATACCGGCGGCTATGCCGATTTTGATTACTTCGATTATGAGCGTGCCGACTGGAATGTGCCGCAGGTGATCGAACGGGATTCCGACGGTTACTGGTTCCACTATACATTTGAGCGCGGGACCGAAGGCTTCACCGGCAGAGGCGGCTGTTCTGTTGCATCGTCCTCAGATGAAAAGTATGAGGGCAGCAAGGCTCTCTCCTGTACAGATCGTTCCGCCGCATGGAACGGCGCAGCGCATACGCTCAGCTCTGCGGTCTGTGAGCCGGGCAAGGCTTACAGCTTCAGCGTCAACGCGAAGTATACCTCCGGTGCTGACGATACACTGTTCCATTTCACGCTGCAATACAAGGGTGCGGACGGTGAGGTCCACTACGATAAAATTGACTCCCAGACTGCTGTCAAGGGCGAATGGGTACAGCTTTCCAATCCCTCGTACATCATTCCTGCAGGTGCTTCCGAAATGGAGATCTATGTTGAGACCGATACAGGCTCGCAGAGCTTCTACATTGACGATATGATCTGTGCTGATGAAGGCACGGAACTCAAAGGCGCAGGCAAATCCTCTTTCCTGCTCGGCGATGTCAACAGTGACGGCAGGATCAATGCGGCGGATATGACACTCGCAAAGCGCGGCGCGATCAGCGGTAAGTTCTCCGGCAGTCTCGCAGAAAAGGCTGCTGACGTTGACCGGAACGGCACAGTCAATGAAGATGACATCGCATGGTATGTCGATTTCCTGACCGGCACAACGAAAGCATTTCCTGAAAAAGCAGAGCCGGTTCGCGTACCGAGCAGCTTTAATTATGATGCAGCGGTTCAGTATCATGCCGCGCCGCAGAACGACCAGATCAACTATTTCAAGCAGCCTGCGAATCACGGCGAGGTCGTCAAGGAAACCTACAGCGGCATCAACGGCAGCAAAACCATGTATGTGTATGTTCCTTACGGCTACGACAAGAACAAGCAGTATAATGTGTTCTATCTGATGCACGGCGGCGGAGAAAATGAGGGCACCTGCTTCAACGATGACGCAATCAACATCGACATTATGCTCGATAACATGATCGACCGCGGTGACATTGAGCCGATGATCGTCGTGACTCCGACGTTCAATAAGTGTCCGTCACCAGACGGAAATATGGGCGCAGGTTATGTCTGGGATGAGATGCGTCAGAGCATCATCCCGTATGTTGAAAAGAAGTATTCGACCTACGCAAACGGCGATACCAGCACCGACAGCCTGAAGGCATCAAGATTCCACAGAGCATACGGCGGCTTCTCGATGGGCGGCGGTTCGACATGGAGAATGTTCTGCAATAACCTCGACATCTGCGCATACTTCATGCCGCTTTCCGGTCATAGCTGGGACGGCGCAGGCGGTGTGCAGAATGCGATCGACAAGGGCGGTTATTCACAGCGCGATTACTTCATCTTTGCCGCTACCGGAACAGAGGACATTGCATACGGCAACATGGTTCCGCTGATGAACACGCTGAAGAGCGACACCAAGCGCTTCACCTACACCAGCGATTTCTCGAAGGGCAACCTCTACTTCCTCGAAGCAAAGGGCAATGTTCACTGGTGGCCGCAGGTTCGGCATTATATCTATGATGCACTGCCTTACTTTTTCCATGAGGGACAGTAATACAAAACAAGGAATGCGCTAAGACAGAAGATCTCCTGCGAAAGCGCTGATGAAAGCATCGTTTCATGATGATTTTGAAAGAAGCTCCGCTCCGGATTCCGCTAAAAAGGGATTAAGCCCTTTGAGCGGGAGCCGAGGGCGGAGCTGTTTTCATGATCCGCCGGATGCACGTTCAGATGAAGCGAAAAAAGTCCCGCTGTATGTGTCCTTTCATACAGCGGGAAAATCAATTCGGGAATTTTAAGATACAGGGAAATATAAACGGGGGTACGATGATAACATGTGATTACTCGGCGGTTTCCTCCACAGCCTCGGCCGTATCGACAGCCGTCTCCTCGGCGAGCGGCTTCGGCGGCTCATGATGCGGTGCAGCCGGACCGTCAGTCGGCGGGACAGGCGGCTGCGGCTTCAGATCGTCCTTATCTGCCGGAGCAGCAGGTGCAGCCGGAGCAGCCGGTGCATCCTTCGGTGCAGGCGGATCGAGCTTCTCGTGCGGAGCCTCCGGTGCCTCTGCGGGAGCAGGCGGGGCGATCGGCTCGGCCTTTTCCGGCTTTTCGGCAGGCTCGTCCTTCTCAGTCGGAGCGACAGGCGGTTCCTTATCCTTCTTCGGCTCAGCAGCCTTCAGAGTCTCGCAGAAAGCGAACCAGTCGGCCTTTGCCTGCTCATCCTTGAAGTCCTGCGTTTCCGTATCAAAGACCTCGTCGATCTTTGCGAGGATCTCCTTTTTGTCGATCGGCTTTGCGGGCTTGATGTCCTCGAGTGTTTCCGCAATCACATCCGGTGTTGCCTCAGTGATCTCATCGAGAACCGCCTGTGCATCTTCATCAGCGGTCACTTCGTCAGCTTCTTCTGCGGTCGTGTCCTCAGCAGCTTCGGCTTCCTCGTTCGCTTCATCAGAGGATTCTGCTGCTTCTTCTGCGGGAGCTTCGGCTTCCTCAGCGGGCTCTGCTGCGACGATCTCCGGCTTCTTCGGTGCATCGTCGGAAAGCAGCGCATTGCCTGCGAAAACGGTCAGTCCGGAAACAGACGTCAGCACGGTCAATGCTGCAACAGCGGATACGATTTTCTTTCTGGTGTTCATGACTCAATTCTCCTTTGTGAAAAATAATTTTGCTCCGGGGGTCAGAGCGGAAACCTTTTTGATCGGTTTCTGTTTTTAGATTACGCAGGGCAAAATGAAAAAACGGGGTTTCATGATTTTTTTTCAAAAATTTGGGTATGTAAATTTTTAGGTGGTCGGAAAAATAAGGTTAAAACAAATAGTTTTAATTTCGCCCATATGAAA
>CAMNJD010000062.1 GCA_946540705.1 uncultured Ruminococcus sp.
GGCGCAGCGCCGTACGGGGCAGGAGAACCGTAAGGATTCGGCGTACCGTAGGGGTTCTGTATACCCGCAGGATTCGGCGTGCCGTAGGGGTTCTGCATGCCCGCAGGATTCGGCGTGCCGTAGGGGTTCTGTATGCCCGCAGGATTCGGCGTACCGTAGGGGTTCTGCATGCCCGCAGGATTCGGCGTACCGTAGGGGTTCTGCATGCCCGCAGGATTCGGCGTGCCGTAGGGGTTCTGTATACCCGCAGGATTTGGCGTACCGTAGGGGTTCTGTATACCCGCAGGATTCGGCGTGCCGTAGGGGTTCTGCATGGCCTGCCCGAACTGCTGCGGCGGCAGTATACCTGCGGCCTGCGGTGCTGCTGCCTGCTGCATCTGCGGGAACGCGGGCTGTGTGGGGATATCCTGTGCCGCAGGATTCGGAACATCCGGCATGACAGCCGGCGCAGCCGCTCTGACGGGCTCGGCCTGCTCCGCAGCAGGAACATTCAGCAGTCTGCGCAGACGTCTGCGGTATTCCTGATCGAGCTGCGGGGTCGCAGCGACCGGATATGTCTGCGCCAGATTCGCCATCAGGATATTGACGGAATTCTCCTCCGGCGGCAGTGTCTGTGCGAGTGCTGCTGCCTGTTCATAGCATGCGATCTGCTTTTTCTTGTCACTGAAGGGCAGATACATCTGCTTCAGCCCGTTGTACTGGCCTTCATCCAGTGTTTTTCCGTGCTCACAGACGCCGCACATATGAAACCATGCGATTGTTTTCGATTTCAGCGGAATATACTCAAAGTGGTAGATCTTCAGACTTCTTCCGAGAAACCATCCTGTGAATTTCCCGCAGTGCGGGCAGTAGTCGATGCCCGTTGACAGATCCTTTTTGAGCTTTCCCCTGGTGCCCCAGTAAATCGGGATAATCATGACTTCTAACTCCTTGTCCTTACCGAGCGGCGATTATTTTGTGATCGCGTCAAACTTGCAGAGCTCCTCGCAGATGCCGCAGCCGACACACTGTGTATGGTCGATGCAGGCCTTGCCGTCCTTCATGGAAATGGCCGGGCATCCGAGCTTCAGACACATTTTGCAGCTTCTGCACTTGTCGTTCTCGACATGCAGCGGGGGATTGTGCTTGACATATTTCAGCAGTGCGCAGGGGCGGCGGCTGATGATGACAGAGGGCTCATCGACAGCGAGCTCCTCGAGGATCGCCTGCTCCATTTCCGCGAGATGATACGGGTCGGCGACGCGCACACGGTGAATGCCAATCGCATGGCAGAGCGCGACGAGATCGACCGCAGCAGCCGGGTCGCCCTTGAGGTTTTTGCCGGTTGTCGGGTTCTGCTGGTGGCCGGTCATGCCGGTGATCGAGTTGTCAAGGATGATGACGGTGGAATTGGATGCATTGTATGCGACATTGACCAGAGAGTTCAGACCGGTGTGCATGAAGGTCGAGTCGCCGATGACCGCAACGGTCTTATTCTGAGATTTCTCATTCAGGATCTTGTTATAACCGTGCAGGCAGGAGATTGAAGATCCCATGCAGATCGTCCAGTCGATCGACTCCAGCGGCTTTGCAGCGCCGAGCGTGTAGCAGCCGATATCGCCGGAAACGGTGATCTTATGCTTGGCGAGCGTATAGAACACGCCTCTGTGCGGACATCCCGCACACATGACCGGCGGACGGATCGGGAGCTGCTCCGGATACGGTGTGACCTCAGGGGCGGTGCCGAGCAGCTTTTCTGCGATGATGACCTGATTCAGCTCACCGATGCAGCCGAAGATCTCCTTGCCCCTGCACGCAATGCCCAGTGCCTTTGCATGCTGCTCCAGGATGCCGTCGAGCTCCTCAATGATATAGACAGTCTTGCATTTTGCAGCAAAATCGAGGAAAAGCTGATTCGGCAGCGGGTTGGTCATACCGAGCTTGAGGTAGTTGACCTTCGTGCCGAGTGCCTCCTTTGCATACTGGTAGGCCGCACCGCAGGTAATGACGCCGATGTCAGAGCCGTTGTCCTCAACCTTGTTGATCGGTGCAGTTTCTGCATAGGCGATGAGCTTCTTGGTACGCTCCTCAACGATGACGTGCCTGCCTCTTGCATTTGCAGGAACCATGACGTATTTCTGCGGATTCTTGACATAGGGCTTCAGCTCCTTCTCCTGACGGGGGAGCTGCTCCACGGCGCTCTGGGAGTGTGCGACTCTGGTCGCGGTGCGGACCAGAACGGGCGTATCGAATTCCTCGGAAATATCGTAGCCGAGCATCGCGAATTCCTTGCACTCCTGCGAATCGGACGGCTCCAGCATCGGAACCTTCGAGGCGATCGCATGATGACGGGAATCCTGCTCATTCTGCGAGGAATGCATGCCCGGGTCATCTGCAACAGCGATGACCAGACCGCCGTTGACGCCGGTGTAAGCGGCGGTATAGAGCGGGTCAGCCGCAACATTCAGGCCGACATGCTTCATTGCAGCAAATGCTCTTGCACCTGCAAAGCTGGCGCCGAGTGCAGATTCCACCGCGACTTTTTCATTCGGTGCCCACTCTGCATAGACCTCGTCGTACTTTGCGATTGTTTCGGTGATCTCTGTGGAGGGCGTGCCCGGGTAGCTGGATGCAAACCGGCAGCCTGCCTCATAAAGACCTCTTGCGAATGCTTCATTGCCAAGCATCAGTTTTTTCATGTCTATTCTCCTTTTTTCAGCCCGTTCCGGGGCTGTTGTTTACGGTGTGGGTGTGATAGTACCGGCATGCATGTCATGCACCGGCACTGCACGGATCATTTCTCTGTCACGGATCCTCCGTGAAAATTTTTCCGCAGATATTCCGCGACGGCATCTTCCGTGTTGCGGCCGATGACCGCATCTGCAAGCGCCTTCAGCTCGTCTGCGGCATTGCCGACCGCGATTTTTGTGTCGCATGCACGGAACAGCGGGATGTCGTTGTGATTGTCACCGAAGCCGGTGACGGATTTTGCGCCGGTCATTTCCCGGAGCCTGCAAATCCCGTGATATTTGGATGCATCCGGCGCGGAAACCTCCAGATACCAGATATCCGGCTCGTATACATCTCTGTAATATGCGACCGAAATACCCGGGAGCGCCCGGAGCTTTTGATGCAGCGGGCCGAGCTTTGCGGGCGGGGCATTGAGTGAGAGAAAGACCGGGTTCAGCCCGGCAAGCTCTGCGAGTGTACCGACCTGCCGGAACGGTTTGTCATATTTTACGCGCCGCTCCTGATAATACCGCCGCATATGCTCTGTGGTGAGCTCGGTATAGCAGCATTCAAGCCGATCCTCCGGCACACAGAAAACAAAGCCGTTGAAGCCGAATTCCGCAAAGAGCTCCAGCACACTGCGGAAGGCATCCGGCCCGATCACCGCGGCATGTACGATGCGGTTTGTGACAGGGTCATGCAGCACGGAGCCGTTTTGCAGAATGAGCGGCAGCCGGAAGGGCAGACCGCGCAGGATCGGCAGAACGGAGAAGCTCGTGCGCGCCGTCGCGACGGTCAGCGGAAGCCCTTTGTCCAGCAGCTCTGACAGGATCGCAAAGCTGCGGCCGGACACGGTCACATCCGGCTGAAGCAGCGTGCCGTCCAGATCGGTCACATAGAGCGTATCAGTCACGGTCAGCCTCGATCG
Organism: uncultured Ruminococcus sp.; assembly: GCA_946540705.1. GTDB lineage: Bacteria > Bacillota > Clostridia > Oscillospirales > Ruminococcaceae > Firm-04. The sequence goes on from CAMNJD010000062.1 coordinate 3,638, forward strand.
GTGCATATTCAATGCGGATTTCCGGCAGCTCGCTGATGACCGCATAGCTGTTTGTCAGACCGTCTTCTGCGGTGAGGTCGTTCAGGCCGGAGGCCGGCGGTGCAAAGATCTTCAGGGTCAGGCCGCAGTGTTCCGGGCATTCCTTTCCGAAGAAAGCCGGCATCAGATCGACGAATTTTGTCTTCGGCGCCTTATAGAACCATCTGCCGTTCAGTTCGATCATATAGCTGCCCTCATCCCTGAAATTCAGCTCGCAGAAATGCGGATTTCCCTCAAAGTGCAGATGCACTGCAATTCCATCGGCATCCTCGGCGCCGCCCCAGCGTAGCGTGACAGGCAGTGCGGCCTCGCCTGCCTCCGTCATCTGCGGAAGGAACAGCTCATCATTGATCCAGCTTTTGAAGGTGTCCATGACGGGCTGGGCAATCCCGGTGTCCGGCGCGGCGGGATCCTCGATTTCGAGGCCGAGTCTGCCTCTGTCCCGGAACTGATAGAAGTTGATGCCCGAGAGCCATGTTTCCGGGTCGTCCTTCAGCAGCCGGAAGAAGCCGTCCACCATTTTGCACTGGTCGTAGGGGCCTGTCACATCGCCGTCCGCATTGAATTCGCTCATGACCATCGGCTTTGCGATACCGCCGTTCAGCTCTGTGAATCTGCGGAACGAGCGCTTTGTCATTTCGTAGGTATCCCTGTAGCTGCCGCGGCTGTGGGAATGTCCGCCTTTCTGCGCCGTGTCATACGGCCAGCCCCAGTGCAGCGCCATATACTTATCGACCGACCAGATATCGGCAGCAGGGACCGTGCAGGCGAATTCCGCCTCTTTGACGATCTCCTCCGCATTCGGATCCTCGATGCCGCCGATGCAGATGATCGTCTGCACATTCGGCGCATGGGCGCGGATGACCTCGCTTGCATGCACAAAAAACTTTGCAACATCCGCATAGGATGCGCGCTTGTTGAAGGAAAACCAGTTTCCGGTCGCCTCATGATTCAGGCGGAGCAGCACGCGGCCGTAGGGCTTTAAGTCCTCCGCGATTGCGATGAGATGCTCGTCGGAAACATTCGGGTCGCAGGTCAGTGTCAGTGTGACATCCTGTCCGTGTCTGCGGATATCCTGCATCCGGCGGAAC
>CAMNJD010000063.1 GCA_946540705.1 uncultured Ruminococcus sp.
GCCGCTCCCGCAGCGGAAGCCGTGACAGAGCAGCCCAAGAAGCGCGGCAGAAAGCTGAAGGCTGAGGCAGCGGCGGCGGATGTGCCCGCAGCGGAAGCCGTGACGGAGCAGCCCAAGAAGCGCGGCAGAAAGCCGAAGGCTGAGGCAGCGGCGGCGGATGTACCCGCAGCGGAGGCCGTGACGGAGCAGCCCAAGAAGCGCGGCAGAAAGCCGAAGGCTGAGGCAGCGGCGGCGGATGTACCCGCAGCGGAGGCCGTGACAGAGCAGCCCAAGAAGCGCGGCAGAAAGCCGAAGGCTGAGGCAGCGGCGGCGGATGTGCCCGCAGCGGAGGCCGTGACGGAGCAGCCCAAGAAGCGCGGCAGAAAGCCGAAGGCTGAGGCAGCGGCGGCGGATGCGCCCGCAGCGGAGGCCGTGACGGAGCAGCCCAAAAAGCGCGGCAGAAAGCCGAAGGCTGAGGCAGCGGCGGCGGATGTACCCGCAGCGGAGACCGTGACGGAGCAGCCCAAGAAGCGCGGCAGAAAGCCGAAGGCTGAGGCAGCGGCGGATGCGCCCGCAGCGGAAAAGCCCAAGCGTACCCGCGCAAAGAAGACTCCCAAGGACAACGAAGCATAATTTGAAGGAGGCGTTACACTTTATGAATACAAAGAAAGAAGTCGTAGCAATGCTGCTTGCCGGCGGACAGGGAAGCAGACTCTATGCGCTGACGCATGATATGGCAAAGCCTGCGGTGCCGTTCGGCGGAAAATACCGTCTGATCGACTTTCCGCTTTCCAACTGCACCAATTCCGGCATCGACACCGTCGGCGTGCTGACCCAGTATCAGCCGCTTGTGCTCAATGAGTACATCGGCAACGGCGAGCCGTGGGATCTTGACAAAATGAACGGCGGTGTGCATGTTCTGCCGCCCTATGAGTCAAATTCCGGTGCATCGTGGTATGAGGGTACCGCAAATGCGATCTACCAGAATATCAGCTTCATTGAGCGCTATGACCCGGAGTATGTCGTGGTGCTCGGCGGCGACCATATCTACAAGATGGACTACGCCAAGATGGTCGATTACCATAAGCAGCAGAAGGCCGATCTGACGATCGCGGTGCTGGATGTTCCGCGCTCCGAGGCGACCAGAATGGGCATCATGATCTGCGACAGTGAAATGCGCGTCACGGATTTTGTCGAGAAGCCCGCTGAACCGAAATCGACACTTGCCTCTATGGGCATCTATGTGTTCACATGGTCGAAGCTGAAAAAGTATCTGATCGAAAACGAAAACGCCAACACCGGCTCCAAGGATTTCGGCAAGGATATTATCCCGGCGATGCTGCGCGACGGCGAGCGCCTCTTTGCCTATACCTTCGAGGGCTACTGGAAGGATGTCGGAACGCTCGGCTCTCTCTGGGATGCGAACATGGATCTGCTCGCACCGGCGGAGCAGCTCAATCTCTATGATAAGTCGTGGCGCATCTATTCGCGGCACAGCAACCTGCCTCCGCAGTATATCGGCGCGAGTGCCGAGATCGAGAACTCCATGATCACGGAGGGCTCCGTCATCAGCGGCAAGGTCGATTTCTCCGTCATCTTCGGCGGCGTCACCATTGAGGAGGGCGCAAAGGTGCAGTACAGCGTCGTCATGCCCGGCACCGTCATCAAGTCCGGTGCGGTTGTGGAATATGCGATCGTCGGCGAGAACTGCGTGATCGAGGAGAATGCGCACATCGGCAAGAGCCCGGAGGAATTCGCAGGCGAGACCCGCGAGAACTGGGGCATCGCCGTGACAGGACACAATATCACAGTCAGCGCCGGCAAGGAAGTTGCCCCCAAGCAGATCCTCTCGGAATCTGTCTGACGGCCGGCTGGAAACGGAGGTTAATCAATGGGAACCAATCAGAATGTACTGGGTCTGGTGTTCGCCAGCATCCATGATGAAGCAATTTTCGATCTCACCAAGAACCGCACGATGGGTTCTGTTCCGTTCGGCGGCAGATACCGGCTCATCGACTTTCCGCTGTCGAATTTCGTCAATTCCGGCATCTCTCAGGTCGGTGTCATCACAAAGAGCAATTACGGCTCGCTGCTGGATCATGTCGGCTCCGGCAGAGAGTGGGATCTCGCCCGCAAAAAGGGCGGCCTGCACCTGCTCCCGCCCTACAGCCACACCAGCTCGACTGTCTATCACGGCAAGCTCGATGCGCTGGGCAATATCTGGAGCTTTGTCGAGCATGCAGCAGCAGAGTATGTGATCCTGACAGACTGCAATGTCGTCACAAATATCGACTACAGACCCGCTGTTGAGGCGCATATCGCCTCCGGCGCGGATATCACCGCGATCTATGCAAAGGGGTATTACGATCAGGCGACGGAGGCCTCCGTCACGATCTTCGGCATCGGCGGCGACGGCTTTGTCAATGACGTCATGATCAATCCGCCCATGACGGGAAGCTGCAACCTCGGCCTTGATATGTATATCATGAGCAAGGATTTCCTGCGCCGGATCGTCAAGGAATCCATGAGCCGCAACCGCTACAGCCTGCGCAAGGATATCCTCCTCGACCGGAACAGCAGCTACCGCATCCTCGCCTATGAGCACGAGGGCTATTACTCCAAGATCGACTCGCTCGCGAGCTACTTCGCCGCGAACCTCGATCTGCTCGATTCTCAGAAGCGCTCGGCACTCTTTGCCAAGAACGCCCCGATCTATACCAAAACCAAGGACAATGCCCCGGTTCACTTCGGCCTCGAATCGCATATCAAGAACTCGCTGATCGCAGACGGCTGCATCATCGAGGGCAAGGTCGAGAACTGCGTGCTGTTCCGCGGCGTGAAGGTCGGCAAGGGCTCGGTCATCCGCGACAGCATCATCACACAGGCAGGCGTCATCGGAGAACGCTGCTCGATCCGCAATGTCATCACCGACAAGAATGTCATGATCGCGGACGAGCGTCAGCTCACCGGCTCCGCAGGCTATCCGCTGTTTATCGGCAAGGGCGCACAGATTTGACGAAAACAGGCGGAGCCGCGCAGTCAGCCGCTCCGCCCGTTCATTGTACGGAGCAAAAAATGAACCAGAATATTGGGGAGGCTAAATATGAATATTTTATACGCAGCGAGCGAAGCTAGACCCTATGTCGCATCGGGCGGACTCGCAGACGTCGCGGGCGCTCTGCCGCTTGCACTCAATGCCAAGGGGCATGACTGCCGTGTTGTGATCCCGCTGTACAAGTGCATCGGTGAGGAGATGCGCAAGGATATGACCTTTATCACCTCGATCACCGTCGATGTTGCGTGGAGAAAGCAGTATTGCGGCATTTTCTCCGCAAATTACAGGGGCGTCACCTATTATTTCATCGACAATGAGTATTATTTCAAGCGCGACGGCATCTACGGCTTTTACGATGACTGCGAACGGTTTGTGTTCTTCAGCCGTGCGATCCTCGAAATGCTGCGCGTGATCGACTTCAAGCCGACCGTCATCAACTGCAACGACTGGCAGACCGCCCTCACGCCGGTCTACTATCAGATCTTCTACAAGTATCAGGAGGGCTTCGACAATATCCGCACCGTGTTCACGATCCACAATATCGCCTATCAGGGCAAGTACGGCAAGGAAGTCCTCAATGAGCTCATGGGCATCCCGATGTATCACTCGAATCTGCTTGAATATGACGGCAATGTCAACATGATGAAGGGCGCGATCGAAACGGCTGACAAGATCACGACTGTTTCCCCGAGCTATGCATGGGAGATCCTCGATCCGTGGTATTCCCACGGCCTCGACCGCGCACTGACCAGCAAGCAGTATAAGCTGACCGGCTTCCTCAACGGCATCGACGTGGACAGCTATAACCCCGCGACGGACGAAGCGCTCTCAGAGCCCTATCAGCACTACAGCATCGACGACCTCTCGGGCAAGCTCGCCTGCAAGCGTGCGCTGCAAAAGGAGCTCGGCCTGCCGGAGGACGATCAGCCGCTCATCGGCATCTGCACGCGGTTCGTTGCACACAAGGGCATCGACCTGATCCGGTATGTCTTTGAGGAAATGATTCATGACGGCTTCCATTTTGCAATTCTCGGCAGCGGCGAGCGCGTCTATGAGGATTTCTTCAAGGAGATGGCGTGGCGCTATCCGCAGGCAGTCAGCGTGACACTCGGCTTCTATCCGCAGCTTTCCCGCCGCATTTATGCGGGCTGCGACATGTTCCTGATGCCCTCGCAGAGCGAGCCCTGCGGCCTGGCACAGATGTACGCGATGCGGTACGGCACAATGCCGATCGTCCGTGAAACAGGCGGCCTCCGCGATTCCGTCAAGGACGCAGGCGGAGAAAACGGTACCGGCTTTACGTTCAAGACCTACAATGCGCACGATATGCTCGGCGCCTGCCGCAGAGCCAAGGGTGCATATGAAAACAAGCCCTTCTGGGAGAAGATCCGGAAGCAGGCGATGGCCGCAGACTTTAGCTGGGCAAAGTCCGCAGAGCTGTATCTCGGCCTCTACAAGGAGCTCGAAAGCTGGAATCAGTAACAAACATCAAGACGGCCGGCAGATCGGAATGATCTGCCGGCCGTTGCAGTCTGTAGAAAAAGGTATCGCTTCGCGATGATTGATATTGGGCTCTGCCCAAACCCGCCAAAGGGACATTGTCCCTTTGGAATCCCAT
>CAMNJD010000064.1 GCA_946540705.1 uncultured Ruminococcus sp.
GGCGCGTGTTTCCGAAGACTGTGACGAGAAGGTTTTGACTTTCGCAGAATTGCAGGCTGCGGCAGAGGGTAACCCCGATTTCAAAACGCGTATCGAATTGTCCAATAAAATTGCTGAACTGCTTGCGCTTCAGCAGGCACATCAGCACGAACAGGGCAAGATGCAGAAGCGCGTCGATCAGATTCCCAGCGAGATTGATCGCCTGAGAACGCAGATCGTGCAGATGCTGGATGATAAAAAGTCCGCAGAAAAGATGCGCGATGCCGAAGGCAAGGTCAAGTCGTTCGACTTCATTACGCCGATGCGCACGATTCGCAAGCATGAAGATATCAACGCATATCTGCATCAGCAGATTGCAAAACGCATTGAGCACCCGTTTGATGAGATGCCAAAATACCGTATTGGAGACTTCACGGTTTCCGTTGAACTGCGTCCGGGTGAAATGGATCAGGCGATGCTTGCGGTGAAAGGTCAGCGTGATCCGTCCTATTCGATTCCGCTCGGCAGTGCATCGAATGCCGACAACTGGCAGCGCATCGTCAACTTTTTGGACTGCTCGATCGAGAAAGCAATCGAGGACAGCAACGCAAAAATCACGAAGCTGGAAACTGATCTGAAACAGGCGCAGGAACTTGTCGGCGTTCCGTTCGACCGCGAGGAAGAACTGCTGAAAGCAAAGATTGACTTTGCGGAACTGGAAGCGCGGCTGTCCGGTCTGTCCGAGCAGCAGGACGCAATCATTGATCCCGACGAAACCGATGAGGACGAAACCGCAGAAGAACGCGCCGAGCACGAGGAATACCAGAATGCGGACGATGACGATCTGCCGATGATTCCGGATGACAACGCGCCGCGACACGGACCGAGAAGATAATATGAGAATGAACGCTCCTGCAAATGCGGGAGCGTTTCTCTTGGAAAGGAGCATTTATGAGACAGGAAGAATACAAAGCGCTGGTGCAGGCAGCGCGGGAGACTGATCTCGTTGCATATTTTCAGCGCAACGGTTTCTCGGTCGAACGCAAAGGTTCGGAATATTATGTGAAAGAATACCCGTCGCTCTGCATCAAGCCATCCACGAACCAGTGGTATTATCACTACACGCGCGAAGGCGCAACGAATAATTCGATCAACTGTCTGACAAAAGTCCTTGGCATGGACTTCAATCAGGCAGTTTTTTCGTTGACCGGTCAGGATATTTCGATGATGCGCTCTGCGGATTTTCCGAAGTCCATGCGGCCGGCAATGACAACACCGCCGAGACCGTCGCGCCGCGAACCGGAGAAAAAAGAATTGCAGATGCCGGAACAGTCCGAACAGACTGGGCGGTTGTTTGCTTACCTCTGTCAGACACGAAAGATTCCCCCGCACATCGTCGAGGAACTGCTGCACACCGGTCTGCTCTACCAGAGCGAGAACACAGTGCAGTGCGAGCGTGAAGGTCAGCAGAAAACCTTTCATAACGCCAATGCTGTTTTTGTGCATCGCGGCGGTGACGGTCAGGCAATCGGTGCGGAGATTCAGGGACTCAACTCGTTCAAGCGATTCAAGAGCATGGCGCCCGGTACCGGTGACAGCGTGTTCATGTTTACACCGGTCGCAGCACGGGACGGAAAGATGCACCGCGCATATCTCTTTGAGTCGGCGATTGATCTCATGTCGTTCTACTCATTCTGCAAGCAGAAAGAATTGCTGGAAGGTTCGGCGCTCATCTCAATGGCAGGGCTGAAACCTTCGATCCCGAAAAAGCTGCAAGCAGACGGCGTGGAGATCATCTCCTGCGTGGACAGCGATGAAGCCGGTCAGCGCTTCGAGCATGACAACGGTTTTGATCGCTCGGAGAGTGTGCGGCAGAAACTTGATGATCTCGGATTCAAGGATTGGAATGAGCGGCTCGTCTTTACGGCAAATCACCCAGACATTGATCTGCGCACGGTCCACCGGGAACAGGTCGAACAGATTACTGCAAGGAGGATGCACTAATGGCGAAGAATAAAGTCGGACCGGTCGCAGTTTATATGTCAAAAGAGCTGCTGAACGGGATGCTTTGCTCTCTCGACTATCTGATCGCAGTTGACGAGCAGCAGGGCGAATGGGAAAAACACGCACAGCGCATCAAGGATAAAATCCTGAAATTCGGACGCAAATTCACAAATGATGACGGCGAGAGCGTTGTGATATATTTCTATGAAAACGAAGCGGCAATTTTGCTAAAAGCATTATCGCTGTATGTTTTTTTGAAAGATCAGCCGCAGCGTGATTACATCGGAATGATGAAAACGCAGAAGAAAGAGAAAACGGAAAACGGGTAATGTGATGTAAATGGGGTTCGGGGTTCGCCCCCGATTGCGGAGCAACAGTCACCGTGCTGCACAGAAAACCGAAAGTGCAGCACGGTGCCTGCCGTCAAGGTCGCAGACTTTGCCCAAGAAATGGAGCAACAGCGAAATGATCCTGTTTCGATAAGCCGAACCGGCTTGTCAAAACGGATATTGGGTGGCGTCAATCTAAAGGGGCACTTTTTGAGCGGTTTCACACAGTTTTCACGGAGTAGATTACAAGTCTGAAAAAAGAGGAGGTTGCGTACATGGAAAAATTCAGCATCTGTTTCACGCTGGGCAAGGCTGCATCACAGCACGGCGCGAACATCAAACACAACAACCGGAAATTCACAGCGGCGAATGTTGATGAGAAAAGAATCGC
>CAMNJD010000065.1 GCA_946540705.1 uncultured Ruminococcus sp.
CCCCAATACATCAGCGCCAATGTGCTGACGCGCAGCGTGCGTGCGCGCCCGCTGACATACCAGATCACAGTCGCGGACACTGCTGCAATGCATGCGATCAGCAGTGTCATGATGATGCAGCCTCCTTCTTTTTCCGGTCCCGCCGCTTCAGCAGACGGCTCGTAACTGCAACCATGCCGACCCAGACACCTGTCACCAGCAGCGCCATGCCGACACCGACTGTCGCCATTTCATGCAGCATGGCAGAAGTGCTCTCCGGACTGGATGCAGCAGTCAGGAACGGATAAAACGGCACGATCTCACCGTGCCAGAGATGCTCAAAAGCCAGCAGCGCAGAACCGCCCCAGAGCATTTTGTTCAGCCAGCCGAGCTTCTGCGAAAACGGGATCGTTCCAGCCTCCGCAGGTGCCGCTTCCTTCGACTGCACGACCTTTTTTGTGACGGTCGTGATGATCGCTTCCGTTGTCGGTACAATAAAACATGCCATAATTCTTTCCTCCTGATTTCATGTGAATTCGGGAATGTCGTTTATCGGAATTGTCTCATTCAGGCTGCCGGTACGGTAGCCCTCCATGTCAAGGCTGATATAGGAAAAGCCAATTTCCCGGAGTTTTTTTGCAATTTCCTCACGGTGCATGACTGCGGAAGGGATATCATCCGGCAGAAGCTCGATCCGGGCGGCTTTGCTCTGCATGCGGACACGCACCTGACGGAAACCGCGTTCACGCAGAAATGTCTCTGCAGCATCAACCATTCTGACCTTTTCTGCCGTGACCGGTTCCCCGTAGGGAATACGCGAGGCCAGACAGGCAGCAGAGGGCCTGTCCCATGTCGGGAGATGCATTTCCCTTGAAAGCGCACGGATTTCCGGCTTATGCAAGCCCGCCTCGCGCAGCGGACTGCGGATGCCGAGTTCAGCGATTGCGCGCATGCCGGGGCGGTAATCTCCGGTATCGTCGCAGTTCGTACCGTCTGCAACAACCGGAAAACCGTTCTTCGCCGCAAGCGCTCTGATCGCACGAAACAATGCCAGCTTGCAGTGATAGCAGCGGTCAGGCGGATTCCGCCGGAACGCCTCCGGATCAGGGAATTCCGTGTCAATGAAAAGCTGCCGGATGCCCCGGGAACGACAGAATTCTGCTGCTTCCTGCTGCTCCGAGGCCGGGAAGATACAGCTTTTCGCCGTCACGGCGATGACACGCTCGCCGAGCACAGCATGTGCCGCAGCCAGCAGGAAAGCCGAGTCCGTTCCACCGGAAAAAGCAACGGAAACTGCCTCGGCTTCCCGCAGGATTTCCTGAAGCCGTACATACTTCTGATGAAACACTCTGTCCCCCCCTTATGCAGTCATTATATCATTTTTGCATAAAAAAGTCAATCCGGTCAGCATATTTTTATTTTAAGTTGTGCTCAAACGTTCCGTCCCTGTTCCTGCCTTTTCATCTGCGACTGCACACAGAATATTGCCGGGCAGTGCGCGCCTACCCCATACCTACTCCAACGCATCAGCACGTTTTTCATGATTTTAATTTGAATGAAAGTGAACTGCGAGGAAACCGAAAGGATTTATAGGCGTTGTATGGGGCAGCTCCTCGTTTCAAATTCATCGGAGATACTTGTTTTTCAGCTTAATCAGTGTTCCTTAACACAGAAAAATCCGGATACCTCATTGAAGTATCCGGATTTCATTGTTATTGCCCGCTATACCAGCGCACTCTTTTTGACGAGTTTTCTTTTTGTATTTATCTTCTGTTCTGTGCCGGCTCCTGCTCCGTTTTCTTCCGGAACACAAAGAGCTTGCTGATGACGTAGTTCAATGCAAGCACAATGAACTGCGAGAGAATGACCATGAGGATATAATTCCAGCCAAAGAGTGCCGGTGTCTCCATGATCAGCAGCTCCAGAAAGTACGTCGCACCGCGGCCGCCGAAGAAGGTCAGCATTTCGCGGAACACTGTATTCTTTTCCTTTGTCTCACTGCGGAACACATATTTCTTGTTGACAAAAAACGCAAACACTGCACAGATGATCCATGAAACGGTTGTATTGATCGCGCTCGGGATCGTCTGATGATCCACAGAATAGCCTGCAAGATCAAACAGCACTCTGCCGACCAGCTTCGTCACGATCGAGAGCAGCGTCGTCCACGCACCGTAGTAGCAGTAGCGCCAGACGCTTTCATATTTATCCCACAGCTTTTTCAGCGGCTTTGGCAGCAGCTTCAGCACAAATTGCAGCAATGCTTCCAGCATTCCGTCTGCACCTCCGATGATTATTCCAATTCAAATGCGCCGGTATAGAGCTGATAGTAAGTGCCCTTCTTCTCAAGCAGCGCTTCATGACTGCCGCGCTCTATGATCCGGCCGTGGTCAAGCACCATGATGACGTCAGCATTTCGGACAGTCGAGAGGCGGTGCGCGATGACAAAGACCGTTCTGCCCTTCATCAGCGCGTCCATACCGCGGGAAACGATCGCCTCAGTACGGGTGTCAATCGACGAGGTTGCCTCATCAAGGATCATGACCGGCGGATCGGCAACAGCCGCACGCGCGATCGCGATGAGCTGCCGCTGTCCCTGCGAGAGATTGGAACCGTTGCCGGTCAGCATGGTATTGTAGCCCTCCGGCAAACGGGTGATGAAATCATCTGCGCCCGCGAGCTTTGCCGCATCCACACACTGTTCATCCGTAGCATCCAGACGGCCGTAACGGATATTGTCCATGACCGTTCCGGTAAACAGATTTGTCTCCTGGAGCACGATGCCGAGCGACCGGCGAAGATCGGATTTCTTGATCTTGTTGATATTGATACCGTCATAGCGGATCTTGCCGTCTGCGATATCATAGAACCGGTTGATGAGGTTTGTGATTGTTGTCTTGCCGGCACCGGTCGCGCCGACAAAGGCGACCTTCTGGCCGGGCTTTGCAAAAATCGTCACATCATGCAGCACCGGTTTGCCCTCCTCATAGGCAAAATCCACATCGTCCAGCGTGACCTCACCCTGAAGCGGTGTGTAGGTGACAGAGCCGTCCGCGCTGTGCGGATGCTTCCACGCCCATTGATGGGTGCGCTCGGAGGTCTCGGTCAGATTACCTTCCGCATCGGTCGTTGTATTGACCATCGTGACATAGCCGTCATCCGCCTCGGGCTTCTCGTCCATGAGCTTGAAAATACGTTCTGCGCCCGCAACTGCCATAACGATCGCGTTGAGCTGCTGGGTAAGCTGATTGAGGTTGCCGGTGAATTGCTTGGTCATATTCAGGAACGGGACGACGATACTGATATCCAGCGCCAGACCCGAAAGAGAGAAGTTCGATGCATGCCCGATCAGCATAGCGCCGCCGACCGCTGCGATCACAACATAGAGAATATTGCCGATATTGAGGATGATCGGTGCGAGGGCGTTTGCATATGCATTTGCACGGTAGCTGTCATTGAAAAGCTGCTCGTTCAGCTTGTTGAAACCCGCCTGACTCTGCTCCTCATGACAGAAAACCTGCACGACCTTCTGGCCGTTCATCATTTCCTGCACATAGCCTTCCATTTTTCCGACAGACTGCTGCTGACGGACAAAGAACTTCGCAGAGCCGCCGCCGAGCTTTCCGCTGACCAGCATCATCAGCACAACGCCGCCCAGAACGACAAGCGTCAGCCAGATGCTGTAATAGATCATAATAGTAAACACGAACAGCACGATCGCTCCGGCCTGTACCAGTGTCGGGAGAGACTGTGACAAAAGCTGTCGCAGCGTGTCAATATCATTGGTGTAATAGCTCATGATGTCGCCGTGCTGATGCGTGTCAAAGAATTTGATCGGCAGCGTCTGCATGCCGTCAAACATCGCGCAGCGCATCTTGTTCAGAAATCCCTGTGTCATGACAGCGATGAGCTGCTGATAGAGCGTCATGGAAATGATCGAGAGCACATAAAGAACGATCAGCAGACCGACCTTCGGCAGGATCACTGCCTTCGCCGCCTCCCAGTCGCCGGTATCTGCCCAGACCTCGATGTCACCGATGACCTTCTGCACAAAAACCGCCGGGATCGACGACGCTGCCGCAGAGAACAGAATGCAGAGGATCGTCAGCGGAAGCATCACCGGATAAAAGCCCCGGAGCATCCTCACAACTCTGCCCAGTGAACGGAATGCTTCGCCCTTGCTCGCGGGCGGACCGTATGCTTTACGCGGCATCGTTGTCACCTCCGTTCGTCTGCTGCTCATAGACCTCGCGATAGATCGGACTGCTTTGCAGCAGCTCATCATGCGTGCCGGTCGCGGCAATCCTGCCGTTGTCCATAACCACGATCATGTCGGCATCCTGCACCGAAGCAATACGCTGCGCGATGATGATCTTTGTCGTTTCGGGGATAAATTTCCGGAAGCCCGAGCGAATGAACGCATCGGTCTTAGTATCGACCGCGCTGGTCGAATCATCGAGCACAAGCACCTTCGGCTTCTTCAGCAGTGCGCGTGCGATGCAGAGGCGCTGCTTCTGGCCGCCGGACACATTCGTGCCGCCCTGCTCGATCATGGTGTCATAGCCTGCGGGGAACGACTCCACAAATTCATGTGCCTGTGAGAGCTTACAGGCCTCAATGAGCTGCTCATCGGTCGCGTCGGGATTGCCCCAGCGGAGATTCTCTTTAATCGTGCCGGAGAACAGCACATTCTTTTGCAGCACCATTGCAACGCTGTCACGCAGCGTTTTCAGGTCATACTGCCGCACATCGGTACCGCCGACCTTTACACTGCCCTCTGTCACATCATACAGCCGCGCAATGAGCTGCACCAGGGTCGATTTTGAGGAACCCGTACCGCCGATGATACCGACGGTCGCTCCGCTCGGAATATGCAGATCAATCCCGGAAAGCGCAGATTTCTTGGCTTTTTTGGAATATTTGAAGCTGACGCCGTCGAAATCGACTGAACCGTCTGCAACCGCCGTAACAGCGTGTTCCGGATTGTGAATCTCCGCTTCCTCATCCAGCACCTCAGAGATACGCTTGATCGACTCTGCCGACATGGTCAGCATAACGTAGATCATCGAAAGCATCATGAGCTGAATCAGGATCTGGAAGCCATAGGTCAGCATGCCGGAGATCTGACCGACATCAATGCCGCTGCCGGTGATAATCAGGCGCGAACCGACGATCAGGATAAATGCCATATTAAAATAGAGGCAAATCTGCATCAGCGGTCCGTTCATCGCGACAATGCGCTCGGCCTTCGTAAAGTCCTTGCAGATATCCTCTGCCGCAGTGCGAAACTTTGATTTTTCGTAGTTTTCGCGTGAAAATCCTTTGACGACACGCATACCGCGGACATTTTCCTCGATCGACTCATTCAGCCGGTCATACTTCTTGAACACTCTGCGGAATGCCGGCATTGCAAATTTTGCGATCAGCAGCAGGCCGGCGAGCATGAACGGAATCACGATAACAAAGGTCACCGCAAGCGAACCGCCCATGATAAACGCCATAGTGATCGAGAAAATCAGCATCAGCGGCGCACGGACTGCGATGCGCGTCATCATCATGAACGCCATCTGCACGTTGGTGATGTCCGTGGTCAGGCGGGTCACGAGCGACGAGGACGAAAATTTGTCAATATTGCTGAACGAAAAGCTCTGCACCCGCTCATACATATCGTGCCGGACATTTTTCGCGAAGCCGGCCGCGGCCTTTGCAGAGGTCATGCCCGCACCGCCGCCGCAGGCCAGCGACACGATCGTCATAAACAGCAAAATCAGGCCGATCTTCAGGATATAGCTCATATCGACGCCCTTTTTGACATTGTTCACCAGTTCGGCGGTCAAGTAAGGGATGATCGCCTCAATGATGACCTCGCCGGTGATGAATAAAATTGTCAGGATCGTTGCTTTCTTGTATTCCCGCAAACATCGGGATATCGTTTTGAACATGCGCGTTACTGCTCCTTTCCGGGGTCTGTGATGTTATTCTGCATCCGCAGCAGGTAATCCTGCAATGCTTTCAGTTCTTCCGGTGAAAAATCTCGGGTCAGGTCAGCCTCAAGCTGCTCATTGTCCGCACGGATGCGCTCGGTCAGTGCTTTGCCCCGCGTTGTGAGAATGATCTTCTTCAGCCGGTCATCGCTCGCGACCCTTGTCCGCTCGATGAGCCGGTTCTTTTCCAGTGCCGCAAGGGTTTTGCTGACGCCGGATTTGCACATGCTGAACGCTCTTTCGAGATCACGCTGATAGATGTCTTCATCTTCATGGTCGGACAGATAACCCATGACCCAGCCGTAAACACCTGCCAGATGGTCAAGCTCCTGCTTGGTCTGCGAGTGTTCGATGCGGCGGCGGATTGCAGAATTCAGATGATGCAGCGCCAGAAT
>CAMNJD010000066.1 GCA_946540705.1 uncultured Ruminococcus sp.
CAATCATCCGTATCTTGATGATTCGCGCAGGAAACAGATCGACATGATTCTCTCACCTGACGCTGCAGCGGTGTTGTCCCCTGCCGCAAAGTATATCATGAACGAGGAGAATATGCCGTTGTTTGTTGATCGCATGGTCGCCCGTGATGAAATGGACGAGATCGCACAGCGGATTCTGGATAACGGCGAGGATGCTGCGGCGGTCGCGCAGGATTTCATTGACGCAGGAAGATACAGTATATCCGACCATGAGACATTCGAGGCGGCGACATTCGCCGCCAAAAAAGATACCGAGGGTGTCACCATTACCGCCGAGCCGGATTCTGCGCATCCGTTCAGCGTGTCGTACAGCTGGGAACAGATCGGCGAGTTCTTCCGGACAGCCGCACAGCTTCACCGTGATGTGGAGCGTGAAGCAGAGGAAGCGTGGGAGCGCGATGTTGCGGAAAACATGGAAGCCTATGACGCGCTTGATCATCACCGTGATGTGTATCTGAAAGATACCCGCAAAACGGAAGATCCTCTGAACGGATATATCTCGGATGCAAGAAAACAGGAATTCTATAACTACCGCCTGCATTTTGAGCCGGATCAGGGCTATCTTCTTATGGCAGACAGCGACAAGGACGATGACCTGATTATCCGGAATTTCACGATGGTGAACAGTCAGATCGTGCTGCATGGCGTACAGGAAATGGGCTTTGAAGTGACCGGCGTGGAACCGGCATTTACCTATGACCTGTATCAGATGAAGTCCGGCGAGGAACATCATTATCACCGCTTTGAGAGCATGGAATCCAACAGATACGCGCATCTGACACATGAGGATTATGACCTTGTGTATTCGGGCGATCTGCGCGACATCGAAGGAGATACTGTTCAGCAGAAGCTGAACACGATCTTTGACAAGTTCAACAATGATCATCCGGCGGACTTCTTCGGGCAATCCCTAAGCGTCAGCGATGTGGTTGTTGTCACGGAAGGCACCGGCAAAACACCGTATTATGTTCAGCCGGTCGGCTTTGAGGTTATGCCTGCATTCTTCGCAAACAAGTTTGATCTGGTGGACATTCAGTTTACTGGAAATCCGCAGGGCTTCAACGCTATCAAAGTTGCGGCACGGAACGATTCCTTTGACAACACCGGCGAGACAAATATCATGGGAACGCAGTCGGTGTTCTACGCAACACTCTCGGAGAACGCAGCCCTTGAAGATGTGCAGAAAGTTATCCAGACAGCGCAGGAAAGCGGCTGTTTCCTGACCGGAGCGTCAGTGAAATACCTGACCGAACGCTTTGGTGCGTACTTCATGCCGGAGATGCCGCCGGTCGATACCGTGCTCCGGATTCCGGAAACTGATGTGACGGTGGACATTGCCGCAGTCGGGCATTATACCATGACAAACACTTATGAACAGTATGCACCTGAGCGGAATTATATCCTCGTCCTGAACGATAAGAACCATGAAATTCAGTTTGGTGATACCTATGACACGCTCGAAGCCGCACAGGATGCAGGAAACGATGCGATTCACAGCAGACAGGCAATCGGTTATGCGGTACTGAACCGGCAGGAACAGAAGGTCGAAGTCTACGACAGCGATTTTCCGACAAGCGGCGTTTTCAGCGAGGAAGTATACGCGAACAGCCCGTTCCAGACGCTCACAGTACATACCGCCGCACCGATGACACCGGAACCGCAGAAGAAAGGGCGTCCGACCAGAGCGGAACAGCTCTATAAAATGTTCGCGGAGATGTATCCGGAGATCGTCAGCGGCGATCATGAGTATGAGCGGTATGAAGATCCGGACGGAGAGGATTCCGGCTTCGAGCCGCTTGCCGTTGAAAATCACGGCGGCGGACAGTTTTCGTGGTCTACATTTTATACCCAGAACGGCGATCTCATGGCGGACCCGGACTTCTGCTTCCTGCTTGATCACGAAAACAAGCGCATGGAAATCCTGTCATTCCAGATGGACGGTGTGCCGCCATACGGAACCATGTACGAATGCTGTATTGACGATACGGGCAATGTGGACGAACGGCTGCGGGCAGAACTGGAACAGACTTTCCTGCAAAACCTCAAAAATGCCCGTGATGTCGGTCGGCAGCTTGTGCGATATACAGACAAGGAAGGTAGAGATATTACCATAGAACCGACCAATGAGCCTGAAACTGAACCGGAACAGCCGGAGATCACCGATCCGTCAGCGGAGTATCGTGCTGTTCTGAACGCATTTTCCGAAAAGCACAATCTCGGCGAACTGAATGTGCAGCAGGACGGACGCGGAAGAGCAACCGTTTATGAGCGGTTTGCGGACGGCAAGGATATGCAGCTCTTTATGCTGTACCCGAATAACGCCAGTCCGGAAGCCCTGCAATCTGAACTTGACAGCTACGAGCGGACAATGGACTACCGCGGCGACAAAATCGAAAATGTCTCCCGGAGACAGGCATATATCCAGATTCACGGACAGTCGGAGCTGCCGCCTGTTCCGGAGGTTTTGCCGGAGATTGTCTATGCCGCTGATCCCCGCGGAAAGCTCCATGACAACATTGCGGCGCTCCGTGAGCTTCACCGACTGCGGCAGTGCGAAGAAAACGGTCAGCCGCTCTATACGAAGCAGCGCAGCAACGACCACAGCAAGGAAGTCTCGGATATGACGCTGCGGCGGTACTCCGGCTGGGGCGGACTGGCAGATGTGTTTGACGAAAGCAAAGACAGATTTGACTATGACAGAAGCCAGCTCCACCGCTATCTGACCGATGACGAGTACAAGGCAATTCGCGCAAGCGTGACCGATGCGCATTATACGCCGCAGGTCGTTGTAGACGCGATGTGGTCTGCGGTGCAGAACATGGGACTGGAGCGGGACTCCCGCATTCTGGAACCGTCTTGCGGAACCGGCAATTTCATCAGCAGAATGCCGCACAGTATCGGCAACGGCGGTGTGGTCGGAGTGGAGATCGACAGCATTACTGCTGAGATTGCATCCCGCCTGCACAATGACCGAGACAATGTGAGGATTCTAAACTGCGGCTTTGAGCGTTCCGGACTGCCGGATAGCAGCTTTGACCTCGCAATCGGCAATGTCCCGTTTGGCGATTATAAAATGAACGATCCTGATTACGCGCAGGACTGGCTGATTCATGACGCATTCTTCCGGAAAGCGCTTGACAAGGTTGCGCCGGGCGGTGTGGTTGCATTTATAACATCTTCCGGAACTATGGACAAGAAAACATCGAAGGTGCGCGAGTATCTGGCATCACAGGCGGAGCTGATCGGCGCGATTCGTCTCCCGAACACGACCTTTGCAGAAGCCGGAACGGGCGTGACGGCGGACATTATCTTCCTGAAAAAGCGCGAGGTTCCGCTGCCGGTGCATGAAGCAAAGCCGGACTGGTGCTATACCGCTGAAAACGATGACGGTCTGCGGATCAACAGCTATTTCGTGCAGAACCCGAACATGATTCTCGGCACGATGCGGAAAACCGGCTATTTCGACCGCCTGACCTGTGATCCGAAACCCGAAACCACGCTGAAAGATCAGCTTCAGGAGGCAATCCAGAGCCTGAACGCAAAAATTACAATTACCCGCAGAAATGCAGCGGCAAAAGCGCGTCAGGAGCAGATCGAACCGTGGGGCAAGGATTATTCATATCACGAGAAAGACGGCAAGGTATACTACCGGCAGGGCGAGCACATGGATCAGGTCAAGGGCAATACCGCGGAGCTGATCCGTGTGAAGCAGCTCATCGAAATCCGCACATTGACACGCACGCTGCTGGATAAGCAGAAAACGAACATCATTGACGAGGCTCTCACACCGCTCCGCGAAAAGCTGAATGAACTCTATGACGCGTATGTCAAGGAGAACGGCGCATTGAGTTCAGCGGACAACAAAAAGCGCTTCGGGCGTGATGCGGATTATCCGATTCTGCAATCGCTTGAAAACTACAATGCGCAGACACAGACTTATGAGAAGGCAGACATTTTCTTCCGGCGCACGGTCAGCCCTGTGCAGGAAATCAAGGCAGTAGAAACGCTTGACGAGGCGTATCAGGTATCGCTTGACCGCAGAGGCAAACCGGATATTCCGTATATGGCGGCGCTGCTGCAAAACACCGAACCGGACATGGAACCAGGACAGCTGATGGAGAAGATTCAGCGCGATCTGCTGACAGCGGGGCTCGTATTCCTCGATCCGGAAAAGGAAATCCCCGGACAGCCGTTTTCATCGGTGACTGACCGTTCGGAG
>CAMNJD010000067.1 GCA_946540705.1 uncultured Ruminococcus sp.
TGGGTTGTCACCCCCGATCTGTGGGGAGAAATGACACATGTGATCGAATGGAGTTAATTGGGAGAAGTTATACCCGCAAATTCTGATTTATGTTAGTAACAATTATAGCATAACATATCTGCACTGTCAATAGAAACGACATAGTTCTTCTGACCGCATATCACAAATACTATGGCTTAAAACTTCTATATCAGCATCGCCCTTTTCATGTCGGTATGGTTTTTGTTTCTGTCATTTTCTTTGTATCCCGTGTCCGGTCGAATCAGTTAAGCGCGGGGCGCCCTCATGATCAATCCGCCCGAGGAACTTTCATCAGCGATTTCATGAAAAAGCCATAGTATCCCTGACCGGCAGTCAGAAATACTATGGCTTTTTGCCTTTACTGTACCATCAGATCACAGATCATCTTGCTCAGTGCGACCGGATCTTCTATCGGCATGCCCTCGATCAGCAAAGCCTGCTGATACAGCAGATCGGAATAAACCGCGAGCTTGTCCTTGTCATCCTTGTAAAGCTGTTCCAGCTTCGCAAAGACCGGATGATCCGGGTTCAGCTCCAGCACACGCTCTGCCTGTACCTTCTCACCCGTCGGCATCGTGTTCAGCACCTTCTCCATTTCCAGCGAAAGCTGACCCTCGCTCGACAGGCAGACTGCATGATTCTTCAGGCGGTTCGAGAGGCGCACGGTCTTGACCTTGCCCGCCAGTGCCTTCTGCATCTCCTCGAACATGTCCTTTGAAGCAGTATTCTTTTCCTCCAGCGCGGTCTTGTCCTCGTCAGATTCCAGTCCCAGATCGCCCGCAGAGACATTCTTGAACTCCTTATCCTGATACTTCGCGATCATCTGAATTGCGAATTCATCAACATTCTCCGTCAGGTACAGAACCTCAAAGCCCTTGTCGCGCACGAGCTCCGCCGCCGGCAGCGACGCACATCTTGTCACGCTCTCACCCGCTGCATAGTAGATATACTTCTGATCCTCGCGCATTCTCGTGACATACTCTGCAAGGGTCGTGAAGCCCTCCTTGTCATCGCAGCCCGAGCTGTGGAACAGCAGCAGATCCTGAAGCAGCTCCTTATTCGCGCCGAAGCCGTTATAGACGCCGATTTTGAGCTGAATGCCAAAGGCTTTCCAGAATTCCGTATATTTCTCCCGGTCGGTCTTGAGCAGCTTGCTCAGTTCGTTCTTGATCGACTTTTCGAGCGATTTTGCGATCAGCTTCAACTGACGGTCATGCTGCAGCATCTCACGGGAAATATTCAGCGACAGATCCTCGGAATCGACCAGACCGCGCACGAAGCTGAAGTGATCCGGCAGCAGATCGGCGCACTTTTCCATGATCATCACGCCGTTTGCATAGAGCTGCAGGCCCTTTTCATAATCCTTGGAATAGTAGTCATACGGAGCCTTTGCCGGGATATACAGCAGCGAATTATAGGTGACAGTGCCCTCACTGCGGCCGTGCAGATGCAGCAGCGGCTCGTTGTAATCGTAGAATTTTTCGCGGTAGAACTGATTATAGTCCTCGTCCTTGAGCTCATTCTTGTTCTTCTTCCAGATCGGGGTCATGCTGTTGAGCGTGACAGTCTCGATCTCTGTCTCATATTCGCTCTCGCTGCCCTCCTTTTTCTTTTCGCGGGAAATCTCCATGCGGATCGGGAAGCGGATATAGTCCGAATACTTCTTGATGAGCGAACGGATGCGGTATTCCTCGAGAAATTCGGAATATTTTTCGTCATCGGTATCGTCCAGCAGTTCGAGAATGATCTCCGTACCGACATCATTCTTGACGCAGGTGTCGATCGTGTAGCCGTCAACGCCCTCGGACTGCCACTCATAGGCGGTATCGGAGCCGTAAGCTCTGGTGCGGACGGTCACGCGCTTTGCGACCATAAATGCCGAATAGAAGCCGACACCGAACTGACCGATGATATCGGTATTTTCGTCGAGTGTATTCTCCGATTTGAATGCGCGGGAGCCGGAATGAGCGATCACGCCGAGGTTCTGTTCAAGCTCCTCCGCGGTCATGCCGATGCCATTATCGCGGATTGTCAGCGTGCGGGCTTCCTTGTCCGGGCGCAGCTCAATGCAGAAGTCGTCCTTCTGGATGCCGACTGCATCATCGGTCAGCGAGCGGAAGTAGAGCTTGTCGATCGCATCGGAGGCATTGGAAATCAGCTCGCGGAGAAAGATCTCCTTATGTGTATAGATCGAATGAATCATCAGGTCGAGCATCCGCTTGGATTCCGCCTGAAACTGTTTCTGTTCCATTGTAACAATCACCTTTCGTCGTATAATTAGCACTCTATTTGTTCGAGTGCTAATATCAGTATACCACATTTTCAGAAAATTGCAAGGGGAATTCTATAAGTTTCACGCAAATTTCACACAGGGGGGCACTGATGAAAGTGCCTCCGGCTGCTCATTCTCTCCCCTCTCTTGTCCGCCGCAAAACATAAGTTCTGTGGTATGAAGGGGGTCAAGGGATCAGGAAAGCGGGGGCTCGGGGGCGAAAACCTAAGGGGATAGGGGGAAT
>CAMNJD010000068.1 GCA_946540705.1 uncultured Ruminococcus sp.
GATTCCAAGGACAAGCTGCTTTCCGCGATCCGGAAGGAGCCCGTCACAGCTGCGCAGATGGAAACCGAAATGCTCGCCTTTCTCCGGAAATATATGGAAACGTTCCATCCGATGTATATACTCGACGATCTCTATACGCTGAGAGCGTATCTGGAACAGCGGCAGAAATCCCCCGTGCCGGACCCGAAGACGGATGTCGCCCCCTACATGGCGCTCGACCGCATCCAGACGCGGATGCTCGAGCATTACAGGCCGCTCATGCAGTACGAGGAGGAGAGCGTGATCGTGCTCGCGTTCTGCGGGTATTACTACATCATCCGGACCACCTCCGGCCTGCAGAGAAAGCAGGAGATCATGGAGAGCTATATGCGGTTCTTCCGCGACATCGCGTTCTGGTATTATCGCACGGACTGCATCCGGTATCCGGTGATGTGGCAGCATCTTTTCAACTGGGTGACCGACGGCGACCTGACCGACCCCTACGGCACCGGAAACGCAAAGGCGTGAACGCTTTCCCGGAGCTGTGATGCGGCCGGCGGCTTTTCTCCCGGAGGGTATTGCATTTTTCGCGGAAGTGTGGTATAAAAGGTCGGGCACGGAACGACCCGAAATGAAACCGCTCTGGAGGTAATGATTCCAATGGACATGAAAAAGCATTCAAAATCTTCAACATTCTGATTCTGATCTACTACGGGATCCTCGGCATCGTCACGATCGTGAAGGCACTCGGCATCGGAAACGGTTTCGCTCTGCCCGTACACAGCGCAGCAGAGCTTTACGCTGTGCTGTCGCCAATGCAGATGAAAATCGTGATGATTTCTATTCCTATTTCCTTTATACTTGACGTCTATCCGATGTTGTGCTATAATGAATTAGGCGATTGGTTTCCTATGATCATACCTCATCCGTGAGCACATTAACAAAGGAGAAAGCTATGAGTGCTTCTTATGACAAGTATACTGTCACACAATACTCGGTCAGTTCCATTCTGGGATACATTGAAGCCGGTGATATTGCCATTCCGGAGATTCAGCGCCCGTTTGTTTGGAAGGGACGCCAAGTGCGTGATCTTGTAGATTCCCTGTATAACGGCTATCCGACGGGGTATCTGATTATCTGGCAGAATCCAGTTGTCAAACTGAAAGATGGCAGAGATGCTGTCGGAAAGAAGGTCTTGATTGATGGTCAGCAACGCATCACCGCTCTGATGACTGCAATAGCAGGGCATAAGATTCTGACTGAAGACTATGAAGAAAAGACGATCCGTATCGCTTTCAATCCACTCGCCAAAGATAATGAGGAACGATTTGCAGTAACCACGCCAGCACACATCAACAGCACATTCTGGATTCCGGACATTTCCGAAGTGTTCAAACCGGATTTTGACAGCTATGAGTTTGTTGACAGCTATGCAGAGAAAAACCCCAGTGTATCGAAAAAAGAGGTCAATCAGCGAATCTCACAACTGCTCAGCATCAAGAGCTGTCAAATCGGTGCGATCTTGCTCGTGCCGCAGTTGGATATCAGTGAAGTAACCGAAATCTTTGTGCGCATTAATTCACAGGGCAAGCGCCTGAATGAAGCTGACTTTGCCATGTCCAAAATAGCTGCTGATGAGAAATACGGCGGCAACAGCCTGCGAAAGGCCGTGGATTATTTTTGCCATCTTGCAGTTGAACCGGCGTTTTACGCACAGCTCTCCGCTGGTGACAGCGCATTTATGGGTACCGAATATGCTGCAAAAATGCGATGGCTAAAGGATGACCGTGAAGACATCTATGATCCGGACTATAATGACATGCTTCGCGTTTCGTTCATGCATATGTTTGGCAGAGGAAAGCTGGGAGATCTGGTAAGTTTGCTGTCCGGACGTGATTTTACAGATCGCACCTTCAAAGAAGAGATTGCCGAGGGGAGCTTTGGAAAGTTGACGGTCGGCGTAAAGAACTTCATGAACCAATACAATTTCCAGCAGTTTGTTCTGTCCATAAAATCAGCAGGCTTCATAAATTTGAAACTGCTGAACTCGAAGATGACACTGGACTTTGCGTATACACTATACCTAATCCTTCAGCAAAGCGGAGAAATACCAAAGATTGAAATCAAGCGATGCATACAGAAGTGGTTTGTTCTCTCAACGCTTACCAGCCGCTATATAGGCTCACCCGAATCTCAGATGGACAGAGATTTGCGAGGTATCTCTGCAAAAGGTTTTAAGTCCTTTCTCGAAGATAATGAAAATGCTCTTCTGTCAGAAGCCTTTTGGAATGTAGGTTTGGTCCAGAATCTTGAGACCTCATCAGTTTCCAGTCCTTTCCTGAACATTTATCTTGCAGCACAGATATTTTTTGGTGAAAGATCTCTTCTTTCGAACAGTTCAAAGGTTTCGGATTTGGTTTCTGTTGCTGGAGATGTTCACCACATCTTCCCGAAGGAATATCTGAAGAAGAACGGAATAACGGACAAGTCAAGATATAATCAAGTGGCCAACTACGCATACCTTGATACAGGTGTAAATATATCCATTGGAAAGCGCGAGCCTGCTGATTATTTTTCTGCTGCACTGGATCAGTGTTCAACTGGTACTATCGTAGTGGGAACAATTACAGAAGCCAATGAATTCTGGGAAAACCTTGATTCAAATTGCATTCCGCGGGAAGTTGTCGGAATGACGGCTGAAGATTACCCTGCGTTTCTACAGAAGCGTCGTGCATTGATGGCTGCAAAGATCCAGAAATATTACTATAGTCTTTAATGACTGATTCAGATGATTGAAACCATCAGACAGAGATTCCGGTATCCGACTGCGCTGCACACGAAATCGCACACGCCATATTATGAATCACACAAAAATCACGTATCCACGATGATTATCAGTCGCGCTAGAGAAGATTCGAATCCCTCTCTTTCCGCTGATTGAAAAACCGCGTAATCGCTTGAAATTCTTGCAGTTACGCGGTTTTTCTTGTATCTGATTATCCGCTCAAGCTGCGCCGTGTGCATTACGAACTGCGTTCGTATGGTCAAACTGCAAAAAATCACACGAAACCGCAAAGAAAGTCACACGAAAAGTCACACGCAGGATGCGTCCTGCGGCATGGAAAGAGAATCGGAATCTCCCGCGCAAAAATCGCCGGTGCTGAAATGCCAGCACCGGCGATCTGTCTGTCTTTCAGATGTGTTACAAGAAATCACTAGATCGAAGGACGAATCAATGCAGAGTCTTTGTTTTGCACAGGCGAGAGCTGATAATCCGGACCGATTGCCCGAACGATCACTGTTGCACATGCCAGCAAATGATTTACGTCCGGCAAAGTGCGCATACCGATTCCCAGATCATTGTACAGACTTTTGCGGTGCGCGATCTGCCCCGCCTTCACGCCCGTGATGATAATGCAGTCGCGGAACAGTTCAATCTGGCTCAATCTTCGCTCCGATTTCTGCATTTCCTCCTGAACTAACTGAATCAGCGCATTGGCAATCGGCGATCCTTCATATCCGTCAGCAAGCCGTTCAATATGCTCCTGCGACTCCTTCTTGATCTGCCATGGGAACGGAACATCCAGAAATGTGCTCTTGGCAGTGACATTATACTGCGCTGCATACTGTTCTGCGGATTCCGGATGAATTGCCTGCAAAACCTTGTAGAAGTTTCTGTGGATTTTACGCTGTACCTTCGGTGCAAAGCTCTGCGACATATCAATAATATTGAATTGCTTGAGTGCAGGACAATGTGCAAACGCATCCTCACCGATTCGCATGATCAGATTGGTCATTGTAACGGATTCGAGGTTTTCGCAGAAATCAAACGCATGCTTTTCGATCGCACCGACATTGGACGGAATCTCAACAGAACGCATTGACTTGCAGCTATAGAAAGCGTTTTCGCAAATCAGATTCACGTCCGGCGGAATCACAACATGAGCAAAGCAGCCCTTATACCCGCGCAACTCATATTCTCCTGCACCGGCGGTCAACGAGAACATCGGCTCAAATTTGAATCCCTTGCGATTCGCAAATTCCGCTGCCAACGAATTCAGCATACCGTAGACCGTCAGCGCGGAATTGCAGCCATCGAAAGCATCCGGTGAAATACTGTTGATGCGGTTCGACAGAAAGATGAAGCGCAGCTTGGTACAATTTGCAAAGGATTGCTTCTCAATCTTTGTGGTCGAATACGGGATAAACATCTCTGTCAGACCGGATTCCATAAAGGCTTTTTCTCCGATCTTTATGATGCTTTCGGGCAGTCTGATATCTGAAAGGCTCTTGCAGTATTCAAACACGC
>CAMNJD010000069.1 GCA_946540705.1 uncultured Ruminococcus sp.
GATCCGGAAGGCAGCGATGCCCTCCCGCCGTTCTTCCGTTGATACGACTGTAATGGATGCGGGGGCAGCACAAAGTCCATGCCAGAGAACCATAGGCGAGCATCCGATCAAATGCGACAGCATCACACATTCCACGCCGAAATGGCAGAAAAAGCAAAGCACTGCGTCATTCGGACGCTCTGCGCGGTAAACCATTCCGCTGCGTACATAGCCGTGATCAGCGAGCAGGCTGTCCAGCCCCTCATAAACGCGCAATGCTTCCGCTCCGACGCCGAACTGCTGCATAACAGGTACATCAGCCCATGCATCCTTATCATAGAATGCCTGCTCCGCCGTCCAATACCCGGGAAGCCAGTCCCACGGAACGCGGGTATCTCCGGTATCCGGATGCAGGATCGGAGCGTGAAACTCCCGCAGCCAGGGCAGTGTTTGAGCATCCCGTCCCATTTTCACAAGTGTCGGGCGTGCTGTAGCCTGCGCTCTGCCGAGCGGCGACTGATAAAACGCGGTGATCCGATGACCTGCCAGACGTTCAGCCAAACACTGCGCCTCGATCCGGCCGGTCTCGGTCAAAGAATCATGTTCATAGTCCGGATCGCCGTGCCGGACAATCAGCAGCTTCATATCTTACAGTCCGCTGCTCAGTATGCGCCGGAGTCCATATTTTCCGCCTTTGCAACGGCCTCCTCCAGCGTCATATCATAAAACAAACCTGCTCCGAATGTTCTGCCGGATTTCGGCTGCTCGATGAAGGCACCGACAATAACACCCGGGATCGCACTTTCCGGCGCATTCGGCGCATGGGAACCGCCGAGATCGGTTCTGCACCAGCCCGGATCTGTCAGATTGATCGCGACGTTCGTGCCTTGCAGCTTCGAGCCGAGATCGACCGTGACCTTGTCCAGCGCAGCTTTGCTTGCAGAATAGCCGGCCTGCTCCGGCTCCAGCCGGATGCCGCTTGTTGTATTCACCACGCGGCCAAAGCCTCTCTCAATCATCTTCGGGATAAAGTGATAGCAAAGCATCATCGGTGCAATCGTGTTGATACGGAAGCTGGTCTCGTAGTCGCTGACCGGCGTCTGCCAGTAATCCGAACGATACGCAATCTGCACGCCGGCATTGTTCAGCAGAATATCGACCGGAACGCCGAATGCATCGATTGCTTCAATCGCCCTCTCAACGGACTGAAGATCTGCCAGATCGCAGGCGACCTCATGCACCGAAACCTTACCCGAAAGCTCTGACGCAAGCGATGCCGTGTGTGCCGTATCACGGCTGAGCAGGATCAGATTGCATCCGTGCTCAGCAAGAGCCGATGCCGCGAGCTTTCCGATACCGCGGCTTGCGCCCGTGACGAGTGCCCATTTTCCGTTCAGATTTAACATAAATAGCCTCCCCTTTTTTCAAATACCCGTCGGCGGAACAGATTCCACCGGATATATCATACCATAAAATCCGCAGAATGTCAACCAGTCACACGGAATCGGCATAAATCTTCAATGCATGCCGTCAAATTATTTATATAAACATTAACAAAAATATCCGGTTCATTTTCTGTATGTGATTTTTTCTCCGCGGCAATCTCTTACGAAAAATAGAGATATATAAAACGAAGAAAATATGGTATGAGCATCCCGCAGAAAACGTGTTGTATAGTTCGTGTCGAGAACCTGTATATTTCGTGACGAATTATTGTATGCTTTTATTGGCCGATTCTGTACGTTTTATTATACCACTTACATGAGATTCACTATCGTTTCAGCGCTGCCGTAACAACTGCTGTCGCTGACAGTATGCAGTACGACAAAAAAAGAAAGGCTGCGTTACCGCATAGGTTACGCAGCCTTATTTTCAAATCTTAAATACTTCTGTCTCGGCGAAGCTCTGATTGAGACTCCGGATTATTTTATTGCTCCAGTTTTTTGAGAAATGCCCGTGTGCGGTCATTGGAGGGGTTGTCGATGACATCGGCCGGTTTGCCCTGCTCCACGATCACGCCGCCGTCCATGAACACCACATGTCCGGAAACGCTGCGTGCAAAGTCAATCTCATGCGTGACAATCAGCATGGTCATCTTCTCCTTTGCAAGTTCTTTCAGCACCTTCAGGATCTCTGCTGTCAGCTCCGGATCAAGTGCGGAGGTCGGCTCATCAAAGAACAGCATCCGCGGCTTCATTGCAAGCGCTCTTGCAATCGCGACTCGCTGCTGCTGGCCGCCTGAGAGCTGGTACGGGTAGCTGTCCCCCTTGTCCGACAGTCCCATCTTTTTCAGCAGAACCTTTGCTTCCTTCATGACTTCGTCTTTGTTTCGTTTCAGCACATGAATCGGGGCATCCGTAATATTTTTCAGCACGGAATAATGCGGGAACAGATTGAAATTCTGGAACACCAGTCCGAAGGTGTGTTTGATCTCCTTCAGATCAGCCTTCGGCACATAGACGACCTTGCTGTCCTGTTCCTTAACTGCGTTTTTGCCGCAATAGGTGATGCTGCCGCCGTCAATCGTTTCAAGCATGGAAATACAACGCAGAAACGTTGATTTTCCGGATCCGGACGGCCCCAGGATCGAAACGACCTCGCCTTCTCCGACCGACATGCTGATATCCTTCAGAACCTGCAAATCTCCGAAGCTCTTTTTCAGATTTTTGACCTCAAGCAAATTCATGTTCCTGTCTCCTCCTTATCTGAAATAGCTCAGTTTCTTTTCGATTCGATCCATGACAAATGCAACGATGAAATTGAAGATGTAGTAGAATATGCCTGCTACAAACAGCGGTGTTACATCTGCCTGCGCCGCTGCGACCTGCTTTGCGACCGTGAACATTTCGGTATATGCAATCGCAAACGCGAGGGAAGTGTCCTTGATCAGCGTAATGACCTCATTGGTAATCGAAGGAATTATATTTTTCAGCATTTGCGGGAAAACGATCTTAAAGAACTTTTGTGTTCTGGAATAGCCGAGAATATCACATGCCTCGTGCTGTCCGACCGGGACGGCCTGAATGCCGGAACGATAGATCTCAGCGAAATATGCAGCATAATTCAGTGAAAAGCCGATGATGACTGCATAAAAACGGTAATCGGACGAGCTGCGAATACCGAACAGATAGTATGGGCCGAAGAACACAACCAGAAGCTGAAGCATCAGCGGCGTTCCTCGAACAATCGAGATATACAGCTTGACGAGCAGACTCAGCGGCTTGAACTTTGACATTCGGCCGAATGCAATCAGCAGGCCGAGCGGCAGCGCAAACAGAAGTGTCAGGAAGAAAATCGCCATGGATGCGCCGACGCCTTTCATCAGCTTTTTGCAGATGTCGAGCATCCGCTCTCCGAACGGTGTTTTTTTCGCTGTGGGAGTTTCGCCGACGGCTTTTTCGGGTACAGCGGCGTTATCTTTGCTGAGACAGACGTTTTCGGACAGACCCCATTCCGAGGCGATATTCGCAAATGTTCCGTCATCAAGCATCTCAAACAGCGTGTCCTGCACCTGATCGCGCAGTTCGGTGTTGCCGAGCAGAAATCCGATACCGTACGCCTCTGAGGATACATGCTCATCAAGCAGGCGGAATTTGTCTCCGCGGGCTTCGATTTCATAACGTGCAACACCGATATCCATGCAGATTGCATCGACAGCGCCGCTTTCGAGATTCATAAAGGCGCTGTTGTAATCGCCGACCTCCTGAAGATCGGAAAAGCTCTCAGCAAGCTCGCGGTTAGCTTCCTCTGCATCCTCACCGGTAAACGCGGCCAGTGCCGAGCTGTCAGCCTGCACTGCAACGACCTTCCCTGACAGATCAGACAGTACATTGATATCGGAATCCTTGCTGACGACAACGACCTGCGAATTATCGACATACGGAACGGACCATGTGTACTTGTCCTCTCGGCCGTTGATCGTAAAGCCGTTCCAGATGCAGTCGATCTGTCCGGATTCGAGTTCCATGTCCTTGGAGTCCCAGTCAATCGGCTGTTTGACCAGTTCCCAGCCGCGCCGTTTACAGACTTCCTGAGCCAGAGACAAGTCAAAGCCGACATATTCGCCGCTTTCATCCTGATAGCCATACGGCGGGAATTCCGCATCGAAGCCGACTGTAAGCTTTGTGCGGCCGCCGACCGAATTCTGCGCCTCCGGAGCAGTCAGGCAGATACAGTCATCCAGTTCCCATTCCTTTGCAATCTTCAGAAAGCTCCCGTCGCGAACCATATCGTACAGTGTCTCCTGTACTTCATCGCGCAGTTCGGTGTTACCGAGCCTGAACCCGATCCCGTAGACCTCAGAGGAAATATACTCATCCAGAACCTGGAATTTCCCGCCCCGTGCCTTCACTTCATACGATGCGACGCCGATATCCATGCAGACTGCATCGACAGCACCGCTTTCGAGGTTCATGAACGCGCTGTTGTAGTCGCCGACCTCCTGAAGATCTGAAAAGCTCTCAGCGAGCTTCACGTTATCAGGCTCTGCATCCTCGCCGGTCAGCGCTGCCAGCGCAGAGCTGTCCGCCTGCACTGCGACGACCTTTCCGGCAAGATCAGTCAGCTTGCTGATACCTGAGCCGTCCGCAACAACAACGACCTGTGAATTGTCAATGTAGGGCTCTGACCATGTATATTTGTCCTCTCGGCCGTTGATCGTAAAGCCGTTCCAGATGCAGTCGATCTGTCCGGATTCGAGTTCCATGTCCTTGGAGTCCCAGTCGATCGGCTGCTTGACAAGTGTCCAGCCCTTTCGGCTGCAGACCTCCTCTGCCAGCGAGAGATCAAATCCGACATATTCCCCGTTGTCGTCCTGATAGCCATACGGCGGGAATTCTGCGTCGAATCCGACAGTGAATGTCCGTGCTTCTGCTGAGGCAGGGATGACTAAGACCAAACCGGTCAGCAAGGTTACGGCCGCAGCAGCCAGTGCGGCAAGTCTCTTTTGTTTCATTGCATTCCGTCCTTTCATGTGATGATGTTTTATCATGATAAAACAAGCATAATTATTGTACCATATAAATTCATAGAAAGTCAAGAGCACCCGGAGAAAAAATCACGGCAATCGCTTACGAATCAAGCTCCCCAAAAAACTTTCAGGAGATAGTCGTGAGAAAGGAGGCACTTCTTGCGTTTCAAATCCAGACTTCTGTTGAAAGATTTTTCAGATTTCAGCAGATTCAAAGCAAGATGACGGGCGGTATTAACATTCTCAGCCGCGTTTTGGACACGCATTCTGCTCGAATCTTCGCCAAAATCCACATCCAGAACCCAGTGCAGACTGTTTTCAACCGACCAGTGGCGACGCTTGGCTGCAAGCACCTGCGCGGCTGTCATATCCTTTTTACTGTACAGAACATAGTGAACCGCTGTTTCTTCCGTTTCCTGTC
>CAMNJD010000070.1 GCA_946540705.1 uncultured Ruminococcus sp.
TCCTGATCACCAAGATCAAGAAGTTCCCGGTCGCAGAGCGCAAGGTCGATTTCAGCCAGATGGAGCAGATGTTCAACGGCGTCAACCTCGCAAAGAGCTGGAAGGAAGACAATGAGAACAACCCGCTGACCACCCAGCGCTTCGGCGCAGACCCGGGCTGGCTCGTCTACGACGGCAGACTCTATGTCTACACCACCAACGACGCATTTGAGTACAACGGCAACACCATGAAGGAGAATTCCTACAACTCCGGCACGATCAACTGTGTTTCCTCCGCAGACCTTGTCAACTGGACGGACCACGGCGCCATTCCGGTTGCAGCCAGAAACGGCAGAACCCAAAACGGTGTTGCCAAGTGGGCAAGCAACGCATGGGCACCGGATGCATGCTGGAAGATGATCGACGGCAAGCCGAAGTTCTTCCTCTACTTTGCAAACAACGGCTCCGGCGTCGGCGTGCTGACGTCCGACAGCCCGACCGGTCCGTTCATTGATCCGCTGGGTCATGAGCTCGTTTCCAAGTCCAACACCCCGAACATGAACGACGTTGTCTGGATGTTCGACCCGGGCGTTTACTACGACGAAGCGACCGACGAAGCCTACCTCTGCATGGGCGGCGGCGTCGACGGCAAGGACAAGGCAAACCCGAAGACCGGCAGAATGATGAAGCTGGGCAAGGATCTGATCTCTGTTGACACCTCCACCGTCACCGTGACGGAGAACCCGTATCTGTTCGAGGATTCCTCCCTGATCAAGATCGGCAACACCTGGTATTATTCCTACTGTGCAAACTGGAATGTTCCGGGCGGCACGAACATCAACGGCGTTTCCTTCGGCAATGCGGATATCGTCTACATGACGAACACCAACCCGCTCGGTCCGTGGACCCGCAACCAGCTCAAGGGCATGGTCTTCGCAAACACCGGCTCGCAGAGACTGGACAACGGCGGCAACAACCACCATTCGATCATCATGTTCAAGGATCAGTATTATGTGCTGTATCACTGCCGTAAGCAGGAGATGCGCATGGGCGTCAACGGAGGCTCCGGCTTCAACTACCGCTCCACGCAGATCAATAAGGCGCAGTACGACGCATCCACCGGCAAGATCACCTGCAAGGGCTCGATGGCAGGCGTCGATCAGCTCGAATACCTCGATCCGTATCAGACTGTGCAG
The DNA here is from genome assembly GCA_946540705.1 of uncultured Ruminococcus sp. GTDB lineage: Bacteria > Bacillota > Clostridia > Oscillospirales > Ruminococcaceae > Firm-04. The sequence continues at coordinate 1,176 of CAMNJD010000070.1, forward strand.
GCAGAGACCATGGCACAGCAGGGCGGCATTGAGATCAGCGGTCTGAGCGACACCGTCGTGACGAACATTCAGACCGGCGACTGGACCAAGCTCAAGGGCGTCGACTTCGGCACCGGCTGCAAGAGCCTGACCGTGAAGGTCAAGTCCTCCGAGGCAGCGGCGATCAAGGTGACGACCGGCGGTCCGAACGGCGAGGCATTCGCGTATGTTGAGATTCCGGCAGGCACGAACGGAGAGATCACAGTGCCGACGCTGAAGGTCAGCGGCGTGAATGATGTCAGCTTTGTCTTCAAGGGCAGCTTTGAGTTCGACAGCTGGAAGCTGAGCTGAGCCGCGCAGTGTATCAAGGGGATACACACATCTAAACAGGTTGAAACGGGTTCCCCGGTTCAATATAATTTCTTCCCCCCAATATTGAAGCCGCAGTCACAGGGCTGCGGCGCTTTTTTTATACAATAACCGCTTCGGATTCATATTGTTCCGAAGCGGTTTATTTGAAATATGCCGGGTTGTCTGTCCGTTCCAGCAGATAGTCAATCGAAACATCAAAATAATCTGCGAGCATAATCAGCGTTTGATAATCCGCCTGTCTCGTGCCGTTTTCGTATCGGCTGATTGTATTCTGATTCGTATTCAAATCCATGGCAAGCTTCACCTGTGTGATTTTCCTTGCCTTTCGCAATTCTTTCAGTCGCATATTCACAAAACCCCTTGACAATATTATACCATTATGGTATAATCATAATATCCCGATTCGGGATATTATTTGAATCAGAGGTGAATGAAATGTCGATTTGTCAGAATTGCGGGAAGGAATACCAGAACGGATTACCGGCTTGTCCTTTTTGCGGAATGCCGGCAATGAATCCGCAGGCAGTGTACCCTTCACAGCCTCAGCCTGTTCCGCAGCAGATTCCTGCGCAGAAGCCCAAAAAGAAAAACGGATGCCTGATCGCAGTTTTGGTGGCTGTGGGTGTGCTAGGTATCAGTGCTTACGGAGCGTCGCGAAATCCAAGTAAGGATCAGGGACAGGTAACGATCGGAACCAGCGGGGCTGAGAGCTCCGCTGCAGACGCTGCGTCCGCTTCGGAAGACAGCGGCGGGAGCAATGATTTCTCATACGAAATAACAGATACAGGCTTTCACTATTATACAAACAGTATCGGTAGTGTGGAGTATTATGGATATGTAGAGATAACAAACACCGGCAGCAGTAATATCTATCTGGGTAAATGTACCTTTGATATCGAGGATAACGACGGTCATCTGCTCCAGACGGACCAACATATTTCAACATGCCCGGATATCATTGCACCGGGTGAAAAGGGCTATTATTACAACAGTATCGGCTCAACGCAGATTGATAAAACAGTCTCT
>CAMNJD010000071.1 GCA_946540705.1 uncultured Ruminococcus sp.
TCTCTGTACTGTCAATAGAAACGCCATAGTACTTCTGACCTTACATCAGAAATACTATGGCGTAAAACTTCTTTATACGTACCGTACTTAGAGCGGGGAGAGATAAGAAAGATTCCCTCTCAGGAATTACGCCGCGATCAGCGTCGTTCCCCCCAAAAAAAATGAGCCTGAGAGGGGTGTGAGTTCTCAGGCTCGAGCAAAGGAAGTATTACAATAAGGAACAAGCAAATGAATTATTTATCGCGGATCGCGTCGATCGGCTTCTTCGCAGCAATGCGCCTGACAGGGAAGAAGCTCGCGAGCGCCGCGCCTGCTAAGCAGATCGCGAACAGCAGAAGAATCTGCCGGAACCCGAAATGCAGTACAGTCACCAGAATACCGGCCTCTGTCCGCAGTACACGGTTGATGACCGTCACCGCCGCGAAGCCCAGCACCGCAGAGAGCGTGAAATAAATCATCGCGATCACAAAGCTCTCTGAGAAGAAAATGCGGAATACATCGTTTGATCGGGAGCCGATCGCACGCAGAATGCCGATCTCCTGCCGCTTATAGTGGATGCTGGTCGAGATGAAATTCGCCATGAGCAGAAGCGCAAAGACCGCAAAGCCGATGCCGACATACAGGAACACCTTTGCAAGCAGCTTCAGCGCATCGTGGAACGTATCCAGCTCGAAAACCGCCGGGTCATTCAGCTCATACCGCATCGTGACATCATCCCCGGTCCGGTAGCAGTGCGCGACCAGCCGCTCCACGCTGCCGTAATCCTGCGGCATCGCACCGACTGCGCTGTCATAAATGCAGTCCTCATCAATGATGAACCGCTCTGTGTATTTCTCCGGCAGGATGCCCGTGGCATCGTAGCTGCTGCCGGGCTTCACTACGCCCACGATCCGCATATCCGGATAGTTGTCGAAGCGGTACCGGTATTCCTCGGTATACTCGCCGACATTCAGCGTCCAGAGATCGGATCTGCCCTCAAGCACAAAGCACAGGTTTTCCTGTGTACAGGGCTCTGCGCCCCGTTTCATATCCTCCAGCATGCGGAGGCGCTTTTCATCCGCGGCCGCTTCGCTGTTGTCCATGTCCAGACCGGACAGACTGATTACGACCTCATTGTCAGCCAGATGATCCTTTTTTCCGTCCAGCCAGATGATCTCGCTGTCCGGCACGCGGTCAAGCGTTGTGACATATTCCACCCAGCAGCCGCCCCAGATGTCTTCGTTACTGTAATCTAACGAGACATGTCCGTTCTCAGGAACCGGAAAAATCTTCGGTTCGGCGGCAGTCAGCTCCTGCAATTTGCCCGGGCCGACCATTGCACAGCCCGTAAGGCTGTAGTTTGCGGCGATTATGAATTCCTCTCTGAGCATGTAATTCAGTACCCGTTCGCTGTTTGACAGACGCTCGGTGTCTGTTTCGATCTTCTCATAGCGAGACATATCAAGTCCGGTGTCCACAATGCCGCTGACGGTATAATCCGTGCCCATGAGGCGGATCGTCTTGCCGACCAGCCCCGCAGGCGATGTGATCTTCTCATAGTTGACGCTGACCGGTGCAGCATCTTCATCAGTCGGTGCGAGGTAGCCGCAGGTCATGAACGTATTGGCCAGCACCGTGCTGACGGCAATCTCATTTTTCGAGCCGTCTGGATAAGTGCCCGCAGTCAGCCGGAACCGCATATCCTTTGCGGACTGCTCCGTCAGCTCCGCAAATCCGCAGAAATGCTGAAGCAGTGTGGCTTTGCCGCCGCTGTTTTCGCTGTTCAGCGCGCCGACATCGTACTGACTGTCAAAGCGCAGGCTGCTGTTCCGCGGAACATACAGTCCGGTCGCAGAAAGTCCGGTGTCCGCAGAAAACTGTGCCAGCTCGGCCTCCGAAATACGCTGACCGTTCGCAGACCACCACGTATCATCGCCGCTGCTGAGCTTCACCGACTTATTCACCGAGAAGAACCCGACGCCGCTGTCAAGCAGCGAATCCGTGCATGCGCGGATATGATTGTACGAACTGAAGGTATCGACGAGCGAGAACATGGTGAACGCCGCAACGGAGAGCAAGATCGTCATAACGAGCCGGAAGCGCTTGTGCTTCAGACTGCTGCACCCGATCTTGAATGCGCTCTTCATCGGCAGACGTGATTTGATGAGGCTGAAGCCGGAGCCGTCCTGCTTCGGGATGCGGCTTTCGTCGGTATCCGCGAAGCGCTGTGAACGTCCGGGGAGTGTGAGTGAAGCACCGGTGCGGAGCCTGTCGAGATATTCGTTGATCTGAATGCGGTCCTCCTCGGTGAGGTGATAGTCCGCGGGGATCTCGACGGTCGATGCGCGGAAAACGAGCTGCTTTTCCTGTTCGGAGCCGTTGGTATGCTGCGCCTCGACATCGCGGATCACCCTGCCGTCCGCCATTTCGATGATGCGGTCTGCATACTGCTCGGCATATTCGCGGTCGTGTGAGACAACAATGACGAGCTTTTCCTCCGAGAGCTTTTTCAGCGTATCGAGCACCTGCCGTCCGGTATTGGAATCCAGCGCGCCGGTCGGCTCATCCGCCATGATGATCTGCGGATTCTTCACGAGTGCGCGGGCGATCGCGACACGCTGCTTCTGTCCGCCGGAAAGCTCATTGGGCTTGCGGTCGCCGTAGCCCGCAAGATCGACGGTTTCGAGGATCGCATTCAGCTCGGCGTCTGCGGCGGTGCGTCCCTGGAGCTCCAGTGCCAGCGCGATATTTGCGCCGACGGTGAACTCCTCCAGCACATTGTATTCCTGAAAGATGAATCCGACGTAGGTATTGCGGTAGCTGTCGAAGTGCTGCGGGCTGAAGTCCTTGGAGGACACGCCCTTGATGATGATTTCGCCGCTGTCATAGCGGTCGAGGCCGCCGAGCAGGTTGAGCATTGTGGATTTACCGCTGCCCGATTTACCGAGCAGGAACACCATGCCCCGTTCCGGGAAGCGCAGGGAGACATGATCGACCGCCTGCACCGGGACGCCTTTTTTTGGCTTATATTGCTTACACAGTTCTTTTGTTTCGAGCATTTTGACTGACCTCATTTCATTTCTATGTTTCCGGGTCTGAAGTCATTATAGCAAAAATCTCATGAAGAAACAAGTATCGGAACCCTTAAATATTTCTTAAACCACGCCGGCATTATGCGAAAAGCACGGCCGCGCTCACGGTTTCCGGAGGCCGGAAATCGCCGCAGGAGAGCGGCAGGGGGTGTGACGTCCTCAGCGTAAAACGCAAAATGAGCGCAAAAATAAAGGGGCTAATAAAGATTTGGGTGGATTCTCGCACAAAAAAGGTGGTTTAGAACGGTTAAATAGAAGGGTATGTAACTTTTTAGGTGGTTGACAAATTCTGGTTAACACAAATATCTTTTCCGCGCCCATATCAAAAGTTTCGCTCAAGCCTTT
>CAMNJD010000072.1 GCA_946540705.1 uncultured Ruminococcus sp.
GGCTTGGGGGAAGAAACCCCGAAGGGGGTGTCTTCCCCCATTCACCGATCTTTTGCACCGCTGAATACAAAAATGCAAAATGCAAATCCAAATCTATAACTCCCCGATTCAGCCACTTCCAGCTGAAATCGAAACCGGACGCAGCATCCGAAGCTGCACCGACGGCAGCACTGCCCGGGAAACCGCCTGATGAAGTGTTCACTATACGCTGAGTATTGCGTGATTTATTTCATATTATTAACATATATTGTCTGGGCAGCACAAAATCCCTTGTGCTGCTTGCTTTTTCGGCTGTTTTTCGGAAAATGGCAAATATTGTGACTTTCCTCTTGACAAAACACAAGATATAGTGTATAATAATTCTTGCACGGACAAGTGCGAAGGAGGATGGAAGCTATGAAGATCATTAAGAGAAGCGGCGCTGAGGCTGTTTTTGACATTACAAAAATTATCGCAGCCATTTCCAAGGCCAACCGCGAAGTGCCGGAATCCGACCGGCTTACCGCGCAGCAGATCCACGAGGCCGCCGCCAGTGTCGAGCGCGCATGTCTGGATATGAACCGCGCACCGAGCGTCGAGGAGATCCAGGATCTCGTCGAAAACCAGATCATGGGGCTTCAGGCATTTTCTGTCGCCCGCAAATATATCACCTATCGCTTTACCCGCGCAATGGTGCGCAAAACCAATACCACCGATGACCAGATCCTCACACTCATTGAGTGCAACAACGAGGAGGTCAAGCAGGAAAATTCCAACAAAAACCCAACCGTCAACAGCGTGCAGCGCGACTATATGGCGGGCGAGGTCAGCAAGGATCTGACCAAAAGACTGCTGCTCCCGCCCGATATCGTCGAGGCACATGAGGAGGGCATCATCCATTTCCACGATGCCGACTATTTCGCACAGCATATGCACAACTGCGACCTCGTCAATCTCGAGGATATGCTCCAGAACGGCACGGTCATCAGCGGCACGCTGATCGAGAAGCCGCACAGCTTCTCCACTGCCTGCAATATCGCAACGCAGATCATTGCACAGGTCGCCTCCAGTCAGTACGGCGGTCAGTCGATCTCCCTGACGCATCTGGCACCGTTCGTGCAGATCAGCCGCGAGAAGATCCGCAAAGAGGTCATTGCCGAGGCAAAGGATTTCGGCGGATTTGCCTCCCCCGAAGCGATCAACCGCATCGTCGAGGAGCGTCTGCGCGATGAGATCCGCCGCGGTGTCCAGACGATCCAGTATCAGGTCGTCACGCTCATGACCACGAACGGTCAGGCTCCGTTCGTCACCGTGTTCATGTATCTCGGTGAGGCGCGCAATGAGCAGGAGAAGAAAGACCTCGCCGTCATCATCGAGGAGATCCTGCTTCAGCGCATTCAGGGCGTCAAGAATGAAGCCGGCATGTGGATCACACCGGCATTCCCAAAGCTCATCTATGTGCTTGAGGAGCAGAATATCCATGAGGACAGCGAATACTGGTATCTGACCAGACTGGCCGCAAAATGTACCGCAAAGCGCATGGTGCCGGACTACATCTCCGAGAAGAAAATGCTCGAATACAAGGTCGATAAAAACGGCAACGGCAACTGCTATACCTGCATGGGCTGCCGCAGCTTCCTGACCCCGTATGTCGATCCGGAAACCAACAAGCCCAAGTATTACGGCAGATTCAATCAGGGCGTCGTCACGATCAATCTGCCTGATATCGCACTGTCCTCCGGCGGCGATTTCGAGAAATTCTGGCAGATCTTTGATGAGCGCCTCGACCTCTGCTACCGCGCTCTGATGTGCCGGCACAACCGCCTCAAGGGTACTTATTCCGACGCTGCACCGATCCTCTGGCAGTACGGCGCGCTCGCAAGACTGAAGAAGGGCGAAACGATCGACAAGCTGCTCTACGGCGGCTACTCGACCATCTCACTGGGCTATGCAGGTCTGTATGAATGCGTCAAGGCAATGACCGGCAAGTCGCATACAGATGTCTCCGCAACGCCGTTTGCGCTGGAGGTCATGCAGCACATGAACGATGCCTGCGCGAAGTGGAAGGCCAAGGAGCACATCGACTTCAGCCTCTACGGCACACCGCTCGAATCAACGACATACAAGTTCGCGAAATGTCTGCAAAAGCGCTTCGGCATTATCCCGGGCATCACCGACAAGAGCTATATCACAAACTCCTATCATATCCATGTCACCGAGCACATCGACGCCTTTGAGAAGCTCGCATTTGAATCGCAGTTCCAGCGCCTCTCCCCCGGCGGCGCGATCAGCTACATCGAAGTGCCGGATATGCAGGATAATCTCGATGCCGTGCTGGAGGTCATGAAGTTTATCTATGACCACATCATGTACGCCGAGCTGAATACCAAGAGCGATTACTGTCAGTGCTGCGGCTTTGACGGCGAGATCGTCACCGTTGAGGAGGACGGCAAGCTCGTCTGGGAATGCCCGAACTGCCATAACCGCGACCAGTCGAAGATGAATATTGCCCGCCGGACCTGCGGCTATATCGGAACGCAGTACTGGAATCAGGGCAGAACTGCCGAAATAAAGGACAGGGTGCTGCATCTGTGAATGTTGCGAACATCAAAAAAACAGATATCGCCGACGGCATCGGCGTGCGCGTGAGCCTGTTTGTTTCCGGCTGCACGCATCACTGCAAAAACTGCTTTAACCCCGAAACATGGGATTTCAACTACGGTACACCGTATACTGCACAGACCGAACAGGCGCTCATGGACGCGCTCAGCCGGCCGTATATCCGCGGGCTGACGCTGCTCGGCGGCGAGCCCTTTGAACCGGAAAATCAGCGTGAGCTGGTCAAACTTCTGCGCCGCATCCGCAGGGAGCAGCCGCAGAAGGACATCTGGTGCTATTCGGGCTACACCTTCGAGGAGCTCACGGGCGGCGATTCCCGCGCCTGCTGCGAGGTCACGGACGAAATGCTCTCGATGATTGATGTGCTCGTAGACGGCGAGTATGTGGACGCACAGCGGAATATCCGGCTGAAATTCCGCGGATCGGAGAATCAGCGGCTTCTGGATCTGCCCAAGAGCCTGAAAAAAGGAAAAGCCGTCGAATGGCGGCAGGGATTCTGAGAGAAAAACGAAAAAGGCGAGGCTGCGTGTCAGCTTCGCCTTTTTCAACTGTGATGCACCTTTGAAATATACATATCCGCGTTTGGCTCTCCCTTTCTCACTGCTCCCATTGCACTTTTCTAAATAATATGTTATAATATTAATGTCCCAACGATCTCTTGAAGATTGAATTGGTACATCAATAAAAGGGTATGTAACTTTTTAGGTGGTTGACAAATTCTGGTTAACACAAATATCTTTTCCGCACCCATATCAAAAGTTTCGCTCAAGCCTT
>CAMNJD010000073.1 GCA_946540705.1 uncultured Ruminococcus sp.
GGCGCCGGATGCCGTTCTCGCGCGGCTTGACGAAATACTGCCCGCAAAAACCCAAAAACAGCCCGCGCCGGAGCCTCTCAAGCAGGAACGCAGCACGGGGTACGACTTTTTCCTCAGCTGCTGCCATGCGGACGGCGGCGATTACGCCAAGCGCCTGCAGGCGGAGCTTGAAGCGCGCGGGCACTCGGTCTTTCATTACGATCAGTTGGATATCGAAGGGAACTGGGGCAAAACGCTGACCGATGCCATCGCGCACTGCGGCACTTTTGTCATGATCGTTTCGCCGCTGGCATTCACCAACAAAGCCTTCAGCACCGAGTTCAACATGGCATGCACCGAGGATAAAACGATTGTCCCGATTCTGATCGACGGCTTTTCATTCGCCGATCATACGCAATCCTATCATGCCAATAAGCTGCGCGCAAATTATGAATGCCTCGACGGAGACAAGCAGTCTGTGCAAAGCATCGCCGAACTTCTCTGCGGCAGTCAGCCGCAGGACGAGCCGAAAGCCGCGCCGGAGCCGCCCGTGCAGAAAAGCGCCGTGAAGCCGGTGTTTATCAGCTACAGCTCGGAAAACGAGGCGCTGGCGTATGCCCTGCGCGACCTGCTGATCTCCGCAGGCATCTCCTGCTGGATGGCACCCGACAGTATTCCCGCGGGGATGCGCTATATGCAGGCGATCGCCGATGCCATAGAGCTCTGTGCGGCGATGGTCGTGCTGGCGAGTGCGGAATCGCAGTGCTCCGAGCAGGTCGAGCGCGAGATCAACCTCATGATCTCGGATTACCCGAAAAAGCTGGTCTGCGCGCTCATCATCGACGGAAACCCGCTCAAGGGCTGGATGCGCCTCGCGCTCCAGAACCGTCAGATCGAGACCGCAAAGGCGATCCAGCCCGGCGACCGCGGAACAGACCGGCTGATCGCTTCGCTGAAAAAGCTCTACTAAACAGTAACCCAAGGGGGTTCCAATGGAACATTACGATATTTTTATCAGCTACCGGCGTAAGGGCGCTAAGCATCTCGCAATGTTCATTAAGCGGGAACTCATAGACCGCGGCTACAGCGTCTTTCTGGATCTCGACTCCATGCGCTCAGGCAATTTCGATGAACAGATTTACCGCAAGATCGAGGATTGCACAGACATGGTTGTGCTGCTGCCGCCCCAAGCGATGGATAGGTGCTTCAAAGAAGGCGACTGGCTGCGTCTGGAGATTGCACATGCACTGCAGTGCGGCAAAAATATAATTCCCGTAATGATGGACGGGTTTTCATTCCCGAAGAAGCTCCCTGCAGACATTGCGGTTATACAAAGAAAGCAAGGGTTCAAGGAAGACTCTGCGTTGATGGAGAATATCCTCAGATATCTGCAGACGCCCCGTCCGCCGCTGATCTGTCCGCTCTGCGGGCAGGAGACCCCGGCAGATTATGCCGCAGAATCGAATATCTGTACATGCTGTGAAAAAGCGTTTATCACCGCCCACGCACAGAAGCCGAAGGCAAGGTCTGCCGTTACACCTGTTTCTCCAAAATTATCTCCCGTCCCGCCTGCTGAAGAACTCGCCGTGGAAGCAAACAGAGAGGAGCATGGGGATACTGTCAGCGAAATGTCATCTGACATATCGGACACAGAGATCGTAACAGCACCGGATCTTGTCCCATTTACAAATAAGGAGGAGGTGATCACTCCGTCCAATCCCGATCTCACAAATATGACTTCATCATCGGATGATTCCGTATCCACGCAAAAGACGCATTTACAGCAGGCATCGTTAAATGTACCAAGCCGGAAATCGAAGCCCCATTCTAAGAACCGGAATAAGGCGAAGCAGAAACCCAAACACAAACCCGCCGCACCCGCAATGATTGCTCCAAGGTCTAACCCGAAAACAGATCCTGAGAGAATGACGACCAAAAAACGCGGAATGAAAACTGTAGTCATCATAGCAGTCATTATGCTATCTATTCTTGGAATCTTGATATATAACTATTGGAAAGCAGAAAAACTGCGAACCGCGGAAGAACAGTATGCACTCGGCGAAGCCTATTATTATGGTCGTGATGTTGAGCAAAGCTTTGAAAAAGCAATTATATGTTATCAAACAGCGGCGAAGCATAATTATGCCCCCGCTCAATATGCGCTGGGGGACTGCTATTATCTAGGAAAAGGCGTTGTTCAAAACTATGAAACTGCAATCGAATGGTATCGGAAAGCAGCGAGTCAAGGATATGCTGAGGCAGAATGGAGCATCGGTCTGTGTTACAGTGAAGGGAACGGGGTCGAACAAGATTATGAACTGGCAACTCAATGGTATCAAAGAGCTGCAGATCATAACAGTGCAAATGGTCAATGTTCCCTCGGAGTAATTTGCTTCAATAAAGGTCATTATGGAGAAGCTGTATCGTGGTATCAGAAGGCAGGAGCACAAGGTTTGGCATCAGCGCAAAAACATCTTGGTTTCTGCTATGAACATGGAGCTGGTGTAGAGCAAAACTACAAAACAGCATTTGAATGGTATCAGAAAGCAGCAGACCAAAATCATGCGGAAGCACAATACTGCGTTGGACATTGCTATCATTATGGATATGGAGTTGAACGGAACCTGAAGAAAGCAGCAGAATACTATCAAATGGCTGCCAAACAAGGCAACTCCGATGCAGAAAAAGCCCTGAAAGCGCTGTCCGATGCAGGAATGATAATTCCCGATCCGGATGAAAGCCAATAGCGCCGGGCGTCGTTGCAGATACACCCGGCAGCATCACACAAAGCCAAATTTATTCATTTTCAGGAGGAACCAAACACATGAAACTCGGAATGGTCGGTCTGCCGAATGTCGGCAAGAGCACCCTGTTCAACGCGCTGACAAACGCCGGCGCAGAATCCGCAAATTACCCCTTCTGCACGATCGACAAGAATGTCGGCATCGTTTCGGTGCCCGATGTGCGGCTCGAAAAGCTCGCAGAAATATATCAGCCGAAGAAATTCACCCCCGCGACCTTACAGTTCGTCGACATTGCAGGGCTCGTGAAGGGCGCCTCCAAGGGCGAGGGGCTCGGCAACCGCTTTCTCGCCGATATCCGCGAGGTCGATGCGGTCATCCACGTTGTGCGCTGCTTTGAGGACGACAATATTGTGCACGTCG
>CAMNJD010000074.1 GCA_946540705.1 uncultured Ruminococcus sp.
TCCGAGAGCGCCTGCTGAAGCATTGCAGGAGAAATCGCGCAGTCGGTCGTCAGAAATGTCAGGGTTGTGGCCATATTCGGATGGATCATACCGCTGCCCTTGAGCATACCGCCGAGCTTGCAGATCTTTTTTCCGATTGTGAATGAAACTGCAATCTCCTTTTCACGGGTGTCGGTTGTCATAATTGCATGCATTGCTTCCTTGTTGCCGTATTCAGACAGACCGTCTGCCAGCTCCGGTGCGGCATCTCTGATCGGCTCGATCGGAAGGATCTGTCCGATGACACCGGTCGAAGCAACGATCACATCCTCTGCGGGAATACCAAGCACCTCGGCGGCAATATCACACATCGCGTTCGCCTTTTCACGGCCGTCAGCGTTGCACGTATTCGCGTTGACAGAATTTACAATGACCGCCCGCGCATGCCCGTCCTTCAGATGCTCCTTTGTTACAAGAATGGGAGCGCCTTTGACCTTATTCTGCGTATAAACAGCAGCGGCCGCGCAGTCCTGATCTGCAACGATCATTGCCAGGTCATTTTTCTTGGGTGTCTTGTCCTCTGCCTCAACACCGTTTGCAGCGAGATTCTGCTCTGATGTACCGTCAGTCGGCAGTGCCTGATGCTTCAGGCCGCAGCATACGCCGTTCGCACGGAATCCGCGTGCAGCACAAACGCCGCCTTCAATGAACTGATAGCCGGGTAAGCTCTGAAGTTTCATTTCATATCTCCTTTCACGGTGAGGCCGGTTTCCTCCGGTGCTCCTGTCATAATATTGAAGCATTGCAGTGCAGCACCGGATGCGCCCTTTCCGAGATTATCCAGTCTTGCTGCAAGCAGGATCCTGTCTTCATTTCCGCAGACAAAAATTTCCAGCAGATTCGTTCCTGCCAGCGTATTTGCGGGGAGGAAGCCGTTTTCCAGGACATCTGCGCCCTGAAGCGCACGCACCTTGACGAACTGCTCGCCGGCATAGTGCTTTGTGAACATTTCGTGGATCTGCTCCACCGACGGCTTACCGTTCAGGAAATTGCGGTGCAGCGGGACGGAAACAACCATGCCGGCATAGTAATCACAGACAAGCGGATTGAATACCGGCGGGAAATCCAGACCGGAAACCTTCTGCATTTCCGGCAGATGCTTATGAGAAAGGCCGAGGGCATACTGCCGCGGCGAATCATACTCCGCGGGACGGTCAGCAGATTCATAAACTGCAATCGCGCCCTTTCCCGCGCCGCTGTAACCGGAGACTGCATGGCAGGTCAGCGGGTAATTCTTCGGAAGATATCCGCTCTGCACCATCGGATACACCAGAGCGGCAAAGCCGGATGCATAGCAGCCCGGTACTGCGACCCGCTTTGCTGTGCGGATCTTTTCGCGGTGTGCAGGGGAGAGCTCCGGGAAGCCGTATGCCCAGTCGGGATTGGTGCGGTGTGCAGTTGAAGCGTCAATGATCTTTGTGTTCGGATTTTTCACGAATGAGACAGCTTCGATCGAAGCTGCGTCCGGCAGACAAAGGAACGTGATATCTGATTCGTTGATCAGGCGCGCACGCTCTGCATTATCGCGATGCTTTTCCGGCGCGATCGTCAGCAGCTCGATATCCTCGCGCCCCTTGATGCGGTCAAAGAGCTTCAGTCCGGTCGTACCGGCCTGACCGTCAATATACACCTTTGTAGTTATCATTTTCCTCATCCTCACGTTTCTTTTTTTCTTTCCGGTAGAAATGAATACAGTTCCATGCGCATGCAGCGACAAAAACCATAATTGCCCAGACCCGGATCACTGTCCATGACGGGTTATCAAAACGAAACAGGATCACTGCAATACCGAGTATGAAAATCACAAACGCGATCATACTGACCACGAACATATAGAGAATGCGCTTTTTCATGCTCCAAGCTCCGCTATCTGTGCCTTCGCTGCTGCAAGCTGTTCTCGGACAGCAGCAGCGGAGGGGCCGCCTTCAGAAATACGGCCGTTCAGGCAGGTTTCCAGTGCGATTGCCTCATAGACGTCATCGCTGAACTGCTCACATGCTGCTTTGTAGGATTCAAGCGGCAGAGTTTCCAGGGTCAACCCCTCAGATATGCACTGTGCAACAAGTGTACCGGTGATCTTGTATGCGTCGCGGAAGGGGAGTCCTTTTTTCACAAGGTAATCAGCACAGTCAGTCGCATTGATAAAGCCCTGTGCAGCAGCAGCGCGCATGCGGTCTTTATTGACCCGCATCGTTGCGAGCATCGGATCAAAGGTTTTGAGGCAGAGTTTCGCCTGGTCGATCGCATCGAAAATCGCTTCCTTGTCCTCCTGCATATCCTTATTATATGCAAGCGGAAGCCCTTTGAGCATCGAAAGCAAGGTAGTCAGGTCGCCGATCACGCGGCCTGTTTTGCCTCGGATCAGCTCTGTCACATCCGGATTCTTTTTTTGCGGCATGATCGACGATCCGGTAGCATAGGCATCATCCAGCTCAATGAACTTGAATTCCCACGAGCACCATAGAATAATCTCCTCAGAGAAGCGGGAGAGATGCACCATCAGCAGCGAGAGCGCATTTGCAAGCTCTATGCAGAAATCACGGTCGGACACAGCATCCAGCGAGTTCGGAACAGGCGCAGTAAAATCGAGCAGAGAAGCAGTCTGCTTCCGGTCGATCGGATAGGTCGTTCCGGCCAGCGCACCGGCACCCAGCGGGCAGTAATTCATACGCTTTGCGGTGTCGGAAAGTCTGCCGTCATCGCGCAGCAGCATCCAAACATAAGCCAGAATGTGATGTGCGAGCGTGACAGGCTGTGCGCGCTGAAGATGCGTATAGCCCGGCATGATCGTTTCTGTATGCTGCTCAGCAAGACTGACCAGTGTGTTCAGCAGCGCATGCAGCAGCTTTCTGATCTCCGTAATCTCATCGCGCAGGATCAGTCTGACGTCAAGCGCGACCTGATCGTTTCGGGATCGTGCGGTATGCAGACGCTTGCCTGCATCGCCGATGCGCTTGGTCAGCTCTGCCTCGATAAACATATGGATATCCTCCGCGGTCGGATCCATGAGCAGTGCGCCGGAATCCAGATCTGCAAGAATCTCTTTCAGGCCGTTGATGATCTTTTCAGCGTCGGCCTTTGGAATGATACCGCAGGTGCCGAGCATCGTCGCGTGTGCAATGCTGCCTCGGATGTCCTGCTGATACATCCTGCCGTCAAATGAAATCGAGGAGTTGAATGCGTTGACTGTTTCGTCAACCTCTTTCGAGAATCTGCCTGCCCACATTTTAGCCATAATTGCTTTATCCTTTCTTTGCTGATTCGATCGCGCATTGCTCCGATGAAAAACAGATTGGGCGACCTTGGGAAAAGCCGCCCTTTCCGTATTATGTCGATCCGGGATTATTTGCCGCGCTTCTGGTCGAGCTTCGCCTTGACCTTGATCGGCAGACCGAACAGGTTGATGAAGCCGGCGCTGTCCGCCTGATTGTAAACATTATCCTCATCAAATGTAGCGACTTCCTCATCATAGAGGGTATCCGGCGAGGTGATGCCGGCGGTGATGATATTGCCCTTATAGAGCTTCAGCTTGACAGTGCCGTTGACTGTCTGCTGGGTGCTGTCCACGAATGCATCCAGAGCCTCGCGCAGCGGGGTGAACCACTGGCCGTTGTATACGAGGTCTGCATACTGGTGAGAGAGCTGCTCCTTGACTCTTGCGGTCTGCTTATCAAGTGTGATTGTCTCCAGTGCAGCGTGTGCATAGTAGAGAATCGTGCCGCCGGGAGTCTCATAGACGCCGCGGCTCTTCATGCCGACCAGACGGTTCTCGACGATATCGGTGATGCCGATGCCGTTTGCGCCGCCGAGCGCATTGAGCTTGCGGACGATATCGCTGCCCTTCATTTTCTCGCCGTCCACAGCAACCGGAATGCCTTTTTCAAAGTCGATTGTCACATAGGTTGCCTGATCGGGCGCCTGCTCCGGCGAAACGCCGAGTTCCAGGAAGCCGGGCTTATTGTACTGCGGCTCATTTGCCGGATCCTCAAGATCCAGTCCCTCATGGGAGATGTGCCACAGGTTCTTGTCTTTGGAATAATTCGTTTCACGGGAAATCTTCAGCGGAATATTATGCGCCTCTGCATAGTCGATCTCCTCATCACGGGACTTGATATCCCAGATTCTCCACGGTGCAATGATCTGCATGTCCGGGCAGAATGCCTTGATCGTCAGCTCAAAGCGAACCTGATCGTTGCCCTTGCCGGTGCAGCCGTGGCAGATTGCATCAGCGCCTTCCTTCATCGCGATTTCAGCGATACGCTTTGCGATGATCGGGCGGGCAAAGGAGGTTCCGAGAAGGTACTTGCCTTCATAGACGGCGCCGGCCTTGACAGTCGGGAAAACATAATCGGTGATGAATTCATCAGTCAGATCTTCGATGTAGAGCTTAGAAGCACCGGTCTTGATTGCTTTCTCCTCGAGGCCGTCCAGCTCAGTGCCCTGTCCGACATCGCCGGAAACCGCGATGACTTCGCAGCCCGGATAGGTTTCCTTCAGCCACGGAATGATGATCGAGGTGTCAAGACCGCCGGAGTAGGCGAGTACGATTTTCTTCGGAATTTTAGTTTCAGCCATGATTTATGATCTTCCTTTCTGTTCAGGCTGCTGTCGCCTGCAAGATACTTTACTATTATACACCGATTTCAGAATTTGTCAAGAGGCTGCACACATAAATACGCATATTTTCAGATTATTCATGTATAATATTCATTATTCACGAAATTATGTGCATATTATTCAGTCCCAGCCTTTGTAGAAATCCTGTGTACCGTAATAGCCGTAGTAGGAGTTCGCGCCGTATGCAAAACCGATGCCGATGTTCGTATACGTGTCGCTCAGAATATTATTGCGGTGTCCGCTTTCAGAATTATACCAGCCGTTCAGAGCGCCGAACGGATCCGTGTAACCGCAGTCAATGTTTTCTGCACATTTTTGCCAGTCGATTCCGGCAGCGGTCAGTCTGGCAGAGAACTTGCTGCCGTCTGAGCTCTTGTGGTCAAAGTAATCCATTTCCGCCATTTCACGGCTGTGTCCGAGTGCGACTTTTGCCAGCTCCTCATCCCATTTGTACGGTGTCAGTCCGTTTATAGCCCGGATACCGTTTACGCCGTAGTAGTTGAGTTTGCCCATGACAGTGAGGTTTGTGCGGTCATTGACATTGTTGAAGCGGATGGAATAACCGTTTTTAACTGCAAGGATCGCATACAGTTTGCCGGAACCGGCTGAATGCGTATCTACGTATTCAACGACATCATAGCCCTCAGGTGCAGTGTACTGTAATCCGAATGCATAATATCCGATGATTTTATCATCCGCAGCGATGCCGATGAGTGTGTGGGCAGCGTCCCCGGCATAGACCGCATAGGTTATATTGCAGGACTGATACTGTACAGTCAGCAGCTCATCCGGTGCGTTCCCGCCGGTGAGAACCGAAAGCGACACTTCAAGCGGAAGTGTTTTCCCGTCGATTACCAGCTCCGGCGCTGTGTAGGGCTGTGTGCTTGCAGTCGTTGTTGTTGTGATTTCTGTAGAAGTTGTTGTGATTGCAGAAGTTGCGGCGGCAGAGGTAACAGTTGTTGTGGACGTAGTTGCTGTAGTTGTTTCGGAAGCAGAGGAGGTTGTTGTCGTTGCGGGGGGCTTTGTTGTTTCGGGTTGGATCTTGATCGGCTCGGAAAGCGGCTCATAGCCTGCGAGCTGCCGCATCAGATGTGACAGGTCATTGGCCTCCACGACACCGTTAAAATCAATGTCTCCGTTTCTCTTTGCTTCATCAGATAAATGAAGTTCCGGATCATCGCCGACGGTACGTGCCAGCATCACAGCATCAAGAACATCGACATTCAGATCGGTGTTCAGATCTCCGGGATAGATATACTGAGCAGCTTTGCTGAATGTAGCGGCACCGGCAGCAGCGGCTGCGGCGGCCGCGATTCCGCAGAAAAATGCACCGGCCTGTATGCGTAATCGTCGGAACAAGTTACCTTTCATAATAATACCCCTTTCCAATCACGTCATTCTATCAGAATACCAGATTGATTTCTGTTTATTTATTCGGGCTAATAACATTTTAGGTGGTTTCTGTAACAAAATGGGTGGTTTGCATTTGTTAGATTGTCTGCAAATCGCCCTGCGATTTGCC
>CAMNJD010000075.1 GCA_946540705.1 uncultured Ruminococcus sp.
CAAGCCATAATGCTGCCCTCCTCACCGTCGTCACATTCGGTACCGTCCGGACGGAGCAAATGAATGTTGTAAAGCGGGGAAGGCTTCCCGGTCGAGCCCGGCTTCGGATCAATCCACGGGAAATTCGCGATCAGAACAGTACCCTCTGTCTGTCCGAAGCCCTCGCGCATCTTTTTTCCGGTCAGTTCATAGATCCTGTTAAAGACCTCCGGGTTCAGCGGCTCACCTGCATTGCAGAAATTCTGAATCGACGAAAGATCATACTGTGTCATGTCCTCCTGAAGCATAAAGCGGTACATTGTCGGCGGTGCGCAGAAAGTCGTCAGCTTATACTGACTGATTACAGAGAGCATGTCCTTGGCATCAAATCTGCCGGTGAAATCATACACAAACTGAATTGCGCCGCAGATCCACTGCCCGTAGATCTTGCCCCAGCCGAATTTTGCCCAGCCGGAATCCGAGATCGACATATGCAGCTTATTCTCCTGCACCTGATGCCAGTATTTTGCAGTAACAATGTGTCCCAGCGGATGCGCAAAGTTGTGGCACACCATTTTCGGCATACCGGTCGAACCGGAGGTAAAGTAGATCAGCATGGTATCCGTTGCCTTCGTTGCCTGATCGCCGGTCGGACGTTCAAAGGTGTCCGGATATTTTGCAATCTCATCCTCAAAGAAATCCCAGCCCTCACGCGGCTCTGCAACAGCAATCTTCTTGCGGAGTGTTTCAATCTGCGGCGCTGCGCCGTCGATCTGCGTGCGGATATACTCGTCATCACAGGCAATGATCGCAGAAATACCGGCCATATTGCCGCGATAGGCGATATCATGCGTTGTAAAGAGCAGGTTGCCCGGAATGAGAATCACACCGAGCTTATGCAGGGCGGTCGCAATGACCCAGTATTCCCAGCGGCGGCGCAGGATCAGCAGAACAACATCGCCCTTCTTCAGGCCGAGACTTCTGAAATAGTGGCATGTCTGATTGGAGAGCTTCGAGATTTCGGTAAAAGTGAATGTACGCTCCTTTTTGTCGTGACTGAGCCACAGCAGAGCCTTTTTGTCCGGCTCCTGCTTCGCCCATTCATCAACAATATCCCATCCGAAATTGAAATCCTCCGGGACGTTCACCCGGTAATTCTTCACAAAATCCTCATAGGAATCAAATTCGATCCGGGGCAGATAACGGTCTAACAGCATGTTTTTCAAAACTCCTTTGTTTGCGGTTTGGTGCGGGTCATTCCGCGATCATCGTCAGAAATCTTGCTTTTTGATCACCGACACAGCGCTGTCCGTGCATATAGGTCGGGTTAAAATAGATCGAATCGCCTTCATTCAGAATAATCTCCTGATCTTCAAATACAACTGCGATCGAACCTTGCAGAACAAGATTAAACTCCTGTCCGGCATGCGAAACGAGCTTTGCAGGCTCATCGGACGGCTCCAATGTGACGAGCAGCGGCTGCATGATCTTATCCGCATAGCGGAATGCAAGATCCTTGAACCGATAGCCCGGGTAACGGCTGATGCTTCTGCCCTTTCCGCGGCGCACGACCTGATACGTGTCAATGCGGCTCGGCTCACCGGTAATTAGCTCATTGAAATCTACACCGAACATGTTTGCGATCTCATAGATCACGCTGATCGGGAAATCTCCGCGCTCCTCATAGCCTGCATACTGCTCAGCAGTCAGATGCAGCTCCTCGGCGAGCTTTTCGGGTGTATAATCGCAGACCTCACGCAGTTCACGGATCCGTGCTGCGATCTCATTGATCGGTTTCATATTTTCCATTGCAGAACCTCCCTGTTATTGATAAGATTCCATGACATGAATGATACAGCGCAGCGCCTCCTGAACAAAGGAAGCGCTGCGAGATATGTCTGAATCAGGCAGATCAAGCCATACCGGCAGTGATGATCGCCATTTTGTAGACCTCGTCGGCGGTGCAGCCTCTGGAGAGATCATTGATCGGCGCATTCAGTCCCTGAAGAATCGGGCCGTAAGCCTCGAAACCGCCGAGGCGCTGTGCGATCTTATATCCGATGTTTCCTGCCTCGATCAGCGGGAAAATAAATGTATTTGCCTGACCTGCAACCTTGGAATCCGGGCACTTGGTCTTTGCGACCTCTGCGGAAACGGCAGCATCAAACTGGAACTCACCGTCGATCACAAGATCCGGTGCGATCTGACGTGCCTCAATGACAGCGTCGTGACTGAGCTGGACAGTACCGCCCTTGCCCGAGCCATAGGTTGAGAAGCTCAGGACTGCGACCTTCGGGTCGATCCCAAAGAAATCAGCGGTTCTGGCAGTCTCTACTGCAACCTCAGCGAGCTGACGCGCAGCACTCAGGGTGACGTTGCCGTCCTTATCCACGCGATCGGAATAGCTCAGATTGATTGCGCAGTCGCCCATTGCGATCTTTTCTTCCTGACCGTCTTTTTCGCGGAACAGGATGAACGAAGAACTGACAAGGTTAGAGCCTTTCTTGGTCTTGATAATCTGAAGCGC
>CAMNJD010000076.1 GCA_946540705.1 uncultured Ruminococcus sp.
CGGAAAAAAGATCGAGTATTATGGCGGACAGGCGTATGATTTTACCGAAGATACCAAGCTTTACCGCGTATTGGTAAAATACGGCGGCGGCTCCGGCACAAAGGATGACCCGTACCGCATCGACTATTTCGATCAGTTGGAACTGATGAGTAAGGAAAAGGCGCGCGGCTATTTTCGGCAAACGGCGGACATTTCCTTTCCGGTCTGGGCATCGCATACACCGATTCGCACGGTCAATGAACTGAAAGCAGATCCGGAATCTGAGTATTTTGAATATGACGGCTGCGGGTATTCGATTGAGAATCTCGACGCCCCGCTGTTTGAAACCGTTTCCGGTGCGGTTATCAAGAATGTGAATATCCGCAATTCTGCCATCGTTTCCGACGAATACAAGGATTACGGTTTTCTGGTCTGTACGGCGTACAATTATCACTATCTCGCAGAAGATGAGCAGATTTATGAAACCGGCGAAACGGTCATTGAGCATTGCTCGGTTTCACATTCGTCTATTACTGTGAAGCTGCCGGAACCGGAAACCGATGAAAATGAACCGGCAGTCACAACAATGGAAGTCGTGCCGCCGGATGTAATCGAATACGATGAGGACGGGAATATCATCGAACCGGAAGAAGAACCGGTCGAACCGACCAAACACGCGGAGCATTGCATCGGTGCGATTACCGGCATCGGCGAGCAGATTGACGGCTGCTATGTCACGGATTTCGGCATCTTCAATGAACTGCCAGACTACTATCTGTACTGCGGCGGTATCTCCGGCAAGCCTGCTGCGGTGACGGATTCTGCGGTCTATTATTATTCTGCGCAGGGCAATATCTTCAACGCGGGCGGAATCGTCGGAAGCGCAGCAGGAGCCAGAGCCTATGACGCAAAGGGACGCGAACTGCCGAACTGCTACGGCGGCAGCATTCAGGGCTGTCTTGCGCGGAACGTCATTCTGAAAACGGAAACCGCTGCGGGCGGCATTGCGGCAGAAGGTACGACCGATGCTGAAGGTGCGCTGATCTCGAACTGCTATTGTAATGAACTGGATTTTTCCTGCGGCGTATTCAAGGATGCGGAGCGCGTGGAGTCCATCAAAGCCGGTACGGTCGGCGGCATCATCGCTGTGGACGGCAGCGGAAAGCACGGGCATTTTATTACAAACTGTGTCTCTCATGCAGACTTCATGGTAATCGGACAGAAAACGCGGTCATCCTTTGATGATACGGTGCGGCAGGCACCGGATTATGCGTATTATCAGGAGAATATTCTGACAGTGCTGAACCGGAATACAGTCAATCCCGTAAATCCGAAAGAGATTTACACCGGCACATTCATGTTTGGGGAGGACGGCGTGTTCGGCGATGAAACAGGAAACCTTGCATATCCGGAGAAAATCGCGGATTTGCTCACGAAAACGATTGTGGAGGATACAAATGAATGAGCAGGGAAAGAAAAATGAATTCGTCGAAGGCACGAAACTTTCAAACGGTGATCTGGTTGAAACCGAAGCGCACAAATATACCCTCCGTTCCGCGCGTCAAGCAATTCAGCGCAAGGAAACGGCAATTCAGAAGCGGCAGGAAAGGATAACGGCTTTGCAGTTGGAGAATCAGGAGGACCGTGCAGCCATCCGCGATTTGGAGACGATCTGCATTTATCTCCAATCGCAGGAGGTCATGAAAAAACTCGCTGAACTGAAAACTACGGGCAGTACCGTCGATACAGAACAGATCAATAAAGCGCTGGATTTTCTTGCTCTTGTCGGAGATGCCTTTGATATGCTGAGTATTCAGCAGCTTGCAGAAGTGGTAAACGGTGCGGCAAATCATGCAGGCGCATTGGCGGTTGAAGCGCAGGAAGTATTTGACGCAGCAACTGAACCGTTACCGGACGAAACCGACGAATAAAGGAAGGAGGGCTGCACAATGAGCATATTCCGATTGAGTAATGACATTTTCACGCTTGGATTGAATGCGCAGGAAATCGCGGTATATGCGTATCTGTGCAGCCTTTTTCCCATCGCATCCACGCTGCAAGGCTGCATTGTTGTGTCGGTAAAGCAACGCACAATCGCTTTGAATTGCGGCATGAAATCGCCTGTTACCGTATCCAGAACAATCGACCGACTCCGTGAAAAAGGGCTGGTCGAGCATCTGGAGCGCAGCACGAAAGCGAACGGACAGCGTGGGACATACAGCTACGCGGTTATGGTACAGCAGACGGACAAAGGCTATTTTAATCTTGCCCGCCGTGTATTTGGTATGCTCTCGCCGCGGCAGATGCTTGTGTATCTCTTTCTATGTAAGTCGTTCAGCACGGTGCTGCATGACTGCTGGAATAGCTATAATGACATTTCCGCGCAGATCGGGATGAAACGTGAATCCGTCGTGCAGATCATCGGAGAATTGGTCGATGCCGGACTGATTGTCCGGATGCAGCGCAGATCGCGTGAAAACCGGCGCGTGTATGTGGACAACCACTATTCTATTGTGCGGTTTGAGGTAGGGCGAATCCGCGTGAAGATGCCGAAAATGCGGCGAACTGCTAAAACCGTATCTAGCGTTATTATGTTTTATCCTGCGGATATATGTATTTCGATCAGGGGTAGTCCCTAAGATGCATCTCTATATTCAGTACCCAAGTTTACTTACGAATTGAAAAAGAAAGATCGTTATATATCCGTTCTGACATGGCATCTTTACCGCACGCAGATCAGTTTTCAACAACACATGGATGCGGCGGTGCGGCTAGGCGCGGGGCGGTTTTCTCTTTTCAATTTTGTAATACAAAAGCCGCAGCGTTCAAAAACAACTGCGGCTGTATGGTTTATTCTTCATTTTCCAAGATTTCAGAAAGCTGCGTTTGCAATGCGGGAAAATCCATTTTCACGGTGTTGTAAACATCTTCCATACGGAGCGTCTGATACTTATGCGCTGCAATATCGCGCATACCGGCGATCTGTTTCCACGGAACCTGTTTATATGCTGCTCTGGTTTCATCAGAGATATTTTTCACAAGTTCACCGATGTTGATGACAGTCATCGCAACGGCACGTTTCAGCTTTTCGTCTGCGAGAAATGCGTCCATTGACGCACACCCAAGCATTTCAAAGCAAATGCTGATCTCGGAAAGCACCTTTCGGAGAATGATAACATCTTTACGCTGCATACAGCACAACCTCCTTGCCGATTTCCAGCAGATCAGTCGGCTGAACCGGACCGTGAACAAGGTCAACATCCAGCTTCAGCGCATCTTCCAATTTCAACTGCAAGCCCGCAAGCGTCAGCAGCGTAACCGGCTGCGAAAACTCAACAATCAGATCAACATCACTGTCATCGCGGTTTGTTCCGGCTGCACGGGAACCGAACAGAATAATGCTTTTGACCGGATAGCCTTGAATGGCTGACAGGATTCTCTGTTTTAATTCGTTGATCGTCATGGTCACACCTCCATTCAAAAATCGTTATTCTTTGATTTAAGTATAGCATACGCAACGAAAAATGTCAAGGTGTGTGTATTCGCATCAGAAAGGATTATGTCTATGGACAAGCAAACAAAGCATCGTTTGATTTTCTACGGCGCATTACTTCTTGCATCGGTTACCGCATTCTGCATCATGTTCGTGTTGCCAATGCTCGAAAGCGGAAGAAGCCCGCCACGCAGCAATCTGCACAAGTGAAGTGACCGATTTTTAGTCATTCGGACGAACTATGAAAAAATCGCCGATTTCGCCCGAAAAGTCTTGACTTCCACGAATTAAAGTGGTAAACTATGAAAGGAGAGAGGTTCTATGGCAAACATGAACCACCTCACCCCGCTTGGCGGGTACAGCGATGCCGGAGCGAAAATGCTCCGCAGCATGGCTGAAAACGCGGCTCTGCTGACCGATTTTCTCCGGTTTCAGGGCAGAGTATTCAAGCATCCGGCTTCGGTTGCGCTGGAGTTTTTCACGCAAAAGCCCGATGCGACATTCATCGCAACTGCCGCGCAATGGGAAAAAGCCGGCTTCACCGTGACCGCGGGCAGCGATGCGATCAAGTTTTTCGACGAGCACGGAAAGACAATCGAGATGTACGATTTCTCGCAGTGCGAGGAAGAAGCACCGCCGATGATCTGGGCGGTGACGAATCAGAACCTTGCGGCAGTCAAGGAAAGCATGAGCATTCCGCAGGACGCAAAGCTGATCGACGGTCTTGTATCAAAATCCATTGACGCAGAACAGATTGTCCGTGCGATGCAGATGCTCAACATTCCGCCGCAGAATCATGCAGCGTTTCAGCAGTCAATGGTCAGCTCGGTGGCGCAGATCATCGCAGGGCGGCTTTCCGTCAACGGCGGAAACTTCCGTCTGGCAACCGACAATACAGCGTTCAAATCGCTGAAAACAACGGAACAGCGCATGATTTTTCTGGCAATCATCGGCAAGGCGGCGCGGGACACGCTGCGGCAGGTGGAACGAATTGTAACTGAAACGAGTGTGCAGGCGATGCTTGCAGAACAGGAGGAGAAAAATGCTGAATTACGAAGAATGGCTGAATCTCAGCGAGGACGAGAAGATGCGGCTGACGGACGCGGAAATGCCGCAGATTCCGCAGGCGCAGCTGACGAATCATCTGACCGCGGCGAAAGCGGAGAAGCGGGACGGCGTGATCGGCTGGACGGTGACGCAGGAGATCCGGAACGGCTCGCGGACGCTCTGGTTCGCGGAGCACAAGCAACAGGAAGTGAACGGAATCCCGAT
>CAMNJD010000077.1 GCA_946540705.1 uncultured Ruminococcus sp.
TCCTATTACCGTGCGTGTCATTGCAGAAACATCTCCCACGGCGGATGCGACAGCAGTCGAGCCGACACTGGATGATGTTTTTCTGTATTATTTCAGCCGGACGGAGGCAGATCATGATCGGATTGACACGGTTTGAACTGAAAAAAGCAATGGGCAGACGCCTGATTTGGGTGATTCTCGCAATTTTGCTTGTATTGAATGGCGTGAATATTGAACGGCATCATCATATTTTCAGTACAGACCCGATGGCGCAGGGAAGATATGAACTCTATACCGAACTGCGAGGAGAACTGACTGATGAAAAGCTCGCACTGATTCAATCCTACTACAGTGAAGCACAGAAAATATTATCCGGTGGAAAACATGATACAGAGTATGATCCGGAACGCTATTTTTCTGGATTTGCCTACGGAGATGCGAATCTATGGAACGAGATCAAAGAAGAATGTGACCGGATTCAAGCGTATCAAGGCAAAATGAAATCTATTGTGAATGCGGCTTCAGAGGCTAATCAGAATTCGTCTCTGGCACTTTACTACCGTAGACAAAATGCGCAGATTGCCACACTTTACGCGGGACGCTCATTGCATGAACTGAACCGGCTGGAGGGAATCACGGCACTATCAGAATACCGTTTCTCAACGGTGTTGCTTCTCCTGATGCTGATTCTGATTGCGGGCAATCTCTATGTGACAGAGCGTGAAACCGGTATGTCAGAGCTGCTGTGTTCTTTCAGAAGCGGAGGCAGCAAAACAGCAGCAGCCAAATTGTTTGCCGTTCTGCTGATAACCGGATTCCTGTGTACCCTGTTCTTCGTCATGGATTTTATTCTATTCTGCTTTTATTATCGCATTGATGGCTTATCGCTGCCGGTTTATGCGGTTCCTCCCATGGATGCAGCCGCAGGATTTGAGGAATCGCCGCTGTCCTGTACTGTCTGGCAGTATCTTCTGCTGTCCGGTGCTATGCGTCTGCTCGGATTCTGGGTATTCGCATCAGCTTTTGCGGCAATCTCCGCAGCCATGCGTTTAGCTGAACCAGTCTTTTTCAGTACCGTTCTGCTGACGGTTTCCTTGATGCTGTGTTACACCTTTTGGAATACCGGTGCCGGCATTGCCGTCAATACCTGTAACCCGCTGCGCCTGCTGCTGACCGATTTCCGGCACTACGAGGTCTATAATATCGGTGAAAATCCGGTTTCTGTACCACTGATTGCGGTCTGTGCCGGATTGCTTTTCTTCACAGGAAACAGCATTTTGTGTATGATTGCAGGGAGGCGCCGTGTATGATACAGCAGGAATTATTCAAACAGATGCGAAAAAACCATCTACTGCCTCTTGGTATTCTCTATCTTGCGCTGCGAATCGCTGTTGCGCTGATGTTCCGAATATATCCGGTTATGGCCAAGCATACCTCTGCATACGAATCCGGTGCCTCTGTATTTTTGATCCGGCAGACAGCGGACTGGCTGCTGATCGCGCTGACTGCGTACTGCTGTGTCTGTGTCTGGGTTAAGGAATTCTCTGCTGAAATGCAGGGGTTTCATCTGACGGCAAGGCGGGGCAGAGTCTTCCTTGTATGCGTGAAATATATGCTGGTTTTGGTATTTCCTGCGTTGCTTTCCATCACAGCATCAGGTGCGGAATATGCGATTGACCTGTTTCGCTTCGGGCAGGCAGATATTTCCCTGTCAGCCATCGGATACGACTATCAGAGCGCAACAAGAAACGGCTCCATATTTCAGTATGCGTTGCTGCTGATTCCGTTCAAAGCGATCGGAATTTCCTCATTTGCTGCTTTGGTATCCCTGCTGGCGCTTCTGATCAAAAAAACACTGCCGGTTTTATTGAGTGCGCTTGCTTTGCTTCTGGTGCCGGTCTATCTTTTTCCATCACCGGATCTGCGGTGTAGGCTGTGTCTGCCGGTCTCTTTGCTGCAGGGCAGCGAGCTTTGGCGCGGCTCTGTCACATTCCCAAATATGTTTGGCGGGACTGAATATGTGTTTCGGGAAATTACAGAACAAGAACTGCTCCGGAATCTTCTGGTGCAGCTTCTGCTGATCGCATTTTGTTTGTATTTGTGCATCAGGCTCTATCTTCAAAAGCCTTTCAGAGTGCGGCATTTTGTCAAAGCAGTACCAGTGATTCTATCTGCTTTTCTGTTGACAGGCTGCGGAATGACCCTGCCGGATGCGGGCGCACCTCGGTTTCTTCTCTGCACTGATGGCAGTACGATCTACAGCAAAGCGGATCAGTCTATGTTTTCTGTCAATCCGACGCCGCTGACCAGCTATCGTGTTGCTGGTATCTATGGCGACTGCGCACTGGTTACGGAGCAGGTATCAGATGCGGCGGCTTTCAGGGTCAGTCTCCTGCATCTGCCAGATCTGACCAAATCGGATCTGATGACTGTTGGTCGTTCTGTAAACACAGATGGTCTGCTTGGACTGGACGATCTGGTGGAGGTGCCGGCAGAATGGATTTTTGATTATAAAACCTATGGATTGAGCCAGCAGTTAAAGCTTGAAGGCAGTACATTATACGGAAAAGCGGAGGATGCGCTGATTTCTTTTGACCTTGAAAACGGTACACGAAAGGAATGGCTGAATGGGATCCAGTTCAGCGCACCGCAGATTCGAGATGGCGATCTGTATTATCTGGACGAGGCTCGCACACTTTGCCGTATAACAGAGGATGGAAATGTTGATTCGTTGGTGCAATCCGTTTCAGATTACAAACTGTGCCAGCATTCGATCTGCTATATTGCTGATGGGCGAACATTTCGCCTATCCGAACACGGCGGGACACAGCAGGTATGTGATGCTGCTGCCGATTATTTTCTGTACTGCGATGAAATGCATATCGTTTTTGTCACGGCAAACGGAGAGACAATCGCAATCAGCGGGGATACGCTCACGAGATTTGATAAGGTTTTTTATGCGGCTGATGACAGTAATCTTTACCGTGAAGAAGGCGTAGTTCAAGCTGTGGCGTATTAAGGTGAGTAGCATGTCAGAGTTAGCAGAGTTGTCAGCGGCAATCATAACACAATATCGTTTCAGCCTCTGTGTTTTTACAGGTTCTTCAGACATCTGCTCAAATAACAGGAAGGACGAAGTATTCGCGCAATCAGCTTGTGTGAACGATTGAAGAGCCCCTCTCTTGCCATCTAAATCCATATAGCTCATAGAAACGAGTTTTACCGTTTCTATGGGCTATATTTTTTAAATCACTGGGCATTATGACTGCCTGCTTTTCGCCTCCCGATGCGCCTTGTCAACGACAGCTCTGAAAGTCTGCGGAGTGACAGAAAAGCTGTCCAATAAGGCTTGAAATTTTGAAATTTTATCAACAAGCGTATGGATACCGTTCTTCATATCCTCAACATCATTCGGATAAAGAGTGTCCCTCTTGTTTACACGAATTGCAATAGTGTTATATGTCTCGGCAACGTTCTCTGCTGTTTTCATAAGTGGCAGCATATCATCGTCCGAAACTTCAATGATCGGAGTAGCAATTATTTTATTCAGCACATACTCCGACATTGAGGAAAGACCACTCTCTGCCGTTGCCTGTTTCAGCATTTCATACTCACGCTTGTTTACACGAAACTTGACAATCTGAGTCTTGCGTTCTGCATCTGTCTTTTTGTTCATAATCATATCTCCTTTGTTTCTCTGTTTTCTCTTTTTCTTTGTTTTCAAAATAGCGGGGTCTTAGGGGTGGCGAAACCCTCTAACAAGCATTGTACATCAGGTGGTCAATTTTCAAATTGCACCCCTGATGTACCGTGCTTGCTGGGTTTGAATTGCCC
>CAMNJD010000078.1 GCA_946540705.1 uncultured Ruminococcus sp.
AGATTTCTCTTTCCAGATCATACAATTCCTGAATCTGTGCATCGGTCATGCCACTTTCACGACATATATGTTCTTTCTGCGTCCATTCCTGTTTGAAGACCGCTTCTGCTTTTGCGTGGTTATACCACATAATATTTACCTCCGTTTTGATTTGTTGAATCAAAACAGAGGCTATGGATACTTCGCAAGGTAGCACTGCCACATTCGATGACAAGGCATAAAAAACTCCCGTCTGCCGTGGACAGCATGACTGTCCATCGAGCAGATGGGAGGAAAAACGGAGATCAAGCATCGCTCATGGCGTTTGTTTGATCTCCGATTGATTTTTCTTCTTATGATTGATCTGCTAACAGAGCTTGTAATAGAATTCTGACTTCATTTTCCCGTTTTTTCATCCTAAATAACATAATGGATGCTTTCCCATGAAAATCAATAATTCCTCAAATATTCCAGACAGCCAGAGAGTGTGTGTCTGGAAATATAAACATCAGTTTGGATCCTTTTCTGCAAAGCAAAATTGCGTATTTTTACAGTGCGATTGCTTGACGCTGCATCAAGAATCAAATCGTGTTGCTTTCCGTTCTGTCTTCATATCGTTTGGTGTTCCTAAAACTACGCATACACGATCTTTTTTAGTTACTCAGAAGCAAATAAAACTACTCTACTATTTCTCCGTCAGATATTTCAATGATCCGTCCGCACTGCTCTGCGATGCTCATATCGTGTGTAACGATGATGACGGTTTTCCCCTGCTCGTTCAGCGATTTGAACAAATCCATGATATCTTGCGATGTTTTGGAATCCAATGCGCCGGTTGGCTCATCGGCAAGGATCACCGAAGGTTCATTGACAATAGCTCTTGCAATAGCCACACGCTGTTTTTGTCCGCCAGAGAGCTTGTTCACTGGCTTTTTTGCCATACTATCCATACCAACGGATTTGAGCGCATTCATTGCAAGCTGTTTTCGGTTCGGCTTTTTATGCTTTGCAAAATCAAGCGGCAGCATAACATTCTCTATTGCTGTAAAATCTTCAACCAAAGCAAAGTCCTGCATGACCATACCGATCTTTTCATTGCGAATTTGAGCCAGTTTGCGTTCGGAGAGCTTTTTCACAAGTGTAGCATCAATGCGATATTCGCCAGCTTCATAGGAATCAATACAAGCGAGGATGTGAAGCAGTGTGGATTTTCCTGCACCGGACTTTCCGATGATAGCTACCAATTCACCATTATCAACGATCAACGATATTCCTTTGAGAGCCTCAAATTCATTTGATTTTTTAGGGTTATAAATTTTGTGAACATTACTAATAGTAATCATATTATCCCTCACTTTGTCAAAATCTCTCTAGGCGTATGGCTTCCAATCGCCCAAAGCGGCATTATAATCGAGACTATCAGATTGACTATAATAAACCCGAGTTCAGCACATACAAGCCAAGCGTTCCAAATAAGAGTCAAAGTTTCCATAGCTGCAATATGAGGCAATATCATAATGGCAATCATAGATAACACGATAGATAAGATGGCAACAATTGCGGATTGCAGAAAATTAATCCATAAACAGGATTTCCATCGTAGCCCAGTGATGTAAAAAATCGCATAGTCATGTAATCTTCTTCGGACGGATAACGCCGTACTGCTGATCGTACTAACAAGATTCAGTGTCAATAACAGTATCGCAACGGGAAGCAAATTATACAGTTCCCGTTTGAGATAAACCCTACTGCTTTGCAGACAATCAGTAAAATTTGTACATGAACATAAGCCGAATGTGTTCGTTTTCTGCATATCCTCCGCAATCTTTGAGTCATCCGTTGAATCAGGATACATCATAAAGGACAAATTTCCGACATTCTGTATGATATCAGTACCGCAAGTGTTTTGCAGTGTTGAATATGAAAACAACATAAGCGGTATTTGCTCAATTGCGAAAGAGTAAGGATAGTAAATCTGGTTATAATCAGTAGTGTCGCCAATCTGTCCGATTGGAACTTTCGCGCCTTCCTTCAGCTTTCCGACAATCTTCACCTGTAAAACCTGCGGCTTGTCTACCAATACCGTTTTAACTTGAATCATATCACCGACGTTCCATCCAAAACTGTTCTCAGATATAACTGCTTCCACTGCATTTGCTTCGGTTTGCAGCCATCGTCCTTCGATAAGACTTGGCTGCGTTCTTTTGATAAGCTCGTCATCCAAACTGATTGCTTTTGCATTCATGTTTTCTGATTCGGAATTATGAAAATCAAGAAAAGGTATATAGCATGAGACAATTCCGGAGGCTTCCGGAAACTGCGATGCAAAATCCTCCTTTTGCACGACACGAACTTGCTGCGCATCTGTATCTATGAATTGTGCCATACCGCCATAGGTTAACAGAAAACCTTTTCCGTTCAGATAGTCTGAAAACGGCTTGTAGGCTGCATAACGAATACTGAGTGATGATACCATAACAGCCGTTACAACCAATGCCGCACATAATTGTAGGCATGCAAACACATTCATCCAAAGATTTCTGCACAGAGATCTCCAGGCAGTTTTGAAAAATGTCATTGCTTGCCCTCCTTCCAGCCCTGCAAAATTGATTGTTTTAGATATCGGAGAATCATAATACTGAGCAATATGACTGTCAAAAGCAAATATCCGACAAAAATGATAATGTAGACTTTTTCCGAATATGACTCTGACATATATGGGAAAATGTCATCAAAAACCCTATTCAAAAGCCAACGAAATACTGTTGTTCCGGCAAGGAATAAAGGAATTGTGACAATTAAGCATTCGGATAGATATGTACAGAATGTGCGCCATTTTGTGCAGCCACAAATGCGAAGAATTGCAAGGTTACGTCCTCTGGACTGCAAAACAAAATGATACAGCATTGCAAAATTCAAAATGGATAATACTGAAATCAGAAAAGATATCCAGATAATGTTATTATAAATAGAGATTGCATCCTCATCGGGCAGGTTTAGTTTTGGAAACGAAAGACTGCCCGGCAGTATTGTGTCGGCATTATTTTTCAAATCATCGTATACGCGCCGTGTAACCGCATTTTCAAATTCTATTGTCATCACATCGTTGTATTGAAAATCATCCGGAATTGTTCTGAATGGCACGATTGGAGAGAATCCACCGCGCTCGGAAACACCAACAACTGAGTAGGTTTGCCCAAAAAGCTTGATCTCATTTTCTCCCGCCCGAATGAGCTCTGTCGGAGGATTCCAGCCGTTTCCATCCGGGTTTCCGGCAACAACAGCAACATAGTCACCGGCTCCTTCCTCCTCATTGGTAATCATACGACCACTCCGCAAAAACTTTGTTTTGTTTTCGCGAAATTCATCGGGAATACGAAATTCGCCGTTCTGATATACGAATCGGCTGTCAAGCCAAGGATATTTCGTATCTTTAAATTCCGGCAATTCTCCGGCAATGAACCAAAGTGAAATCGAGATTAATGTATCCTCGCTCAGCGCGTTCAAATATTCCGTAAGCTTTGCTTTTGAGATCGGCGAAGCAGGGTTGATTTCTATGTCGATTTCTTGCAGTTCAATACTTGCTTCTGCTTTTTCACGGTTGTAATTCTGATATAGCCCATATGCGAAGTTCAAGACAATGGATGTGATAAATACACAAATACACATAACAAGCAAAATCAATTTCTCATGCTGCATCATGCTTTTCATGCTTTTCAATACTTGTTTCATGTAAAACCTCCATTTTATAAAAAGTGTTGCTAATGCTGCGTTATGGGCTATTCTACAGCATTAGCAACACAATTAGCTATCACAGATCATCATCATTAACTGTGATATATACGCCAGACTGATAAATATTTCCATAATAAATAGAACCAATTCCCTCGTGATAATAGGTCGTTGTAGATGAGTAAGTACTGCTTACGGGTAGCGTTTCCACATACTCGTTGTGTCCCAATACACTGTTGTTGTATGCCGCAGTCTCCTGATGCCCGTTGCTGCGCTTGTACACATAAAAAGATACGGTGCTGTACCGAGTTTCAGACGTATTGTTAATAAGTTTAGCTTTGACAGGCGCGTTTTTAGGCAAAAGATAGATACTTGCGGGATATACATTAGTTGCTGCACTCGCAGAGATACCGACCATACTGGTTGCCATTGCTGCCACAGCCAAGATGCTTGCAGCGATCTTCTTGATCTTTTTCATGATGATTTTCCTTTCTCAGTAAAATTTGTATCCGAATCTTCACGCAGCCCTGGCAGAATCGTCATTCGTTTGGAACTGCATGATATTCGGAGCTTTATTCCTTTTAGGACAAGTACCGCTCCGATCGCAAGTGGCACTCGCCGTATGTGGCACTTACTTCGCCAGTTTCTTCAAAGCAGCGGGCTCCTTCGGCTGGTGGCAGTTACACACAGATGCAGCACCCGCTGCCTTAATCGCAGCCTTGCGACTAAACATCGCTACTTTTCTCAGCAGCTTTTCAGTCAGTTTCTTCATTTATCTCACCTCCTTGTTTTTTATTTGCTATTATCATTAGTGTAGCTATACTACACAGTGTCAAAGCAATCACAATTGACACATCAATTGCAATTGGATACAGGAAACAGCTAAACACTAATAGAATAATAGTCAAAAAAATACTCCTGTGCTTGTTGATTTGCTTTTGCTCGTCATCAAGTCTTTTATTCGGATGATCAACCGGTGCAAAATGCATTATCACAAATGAAGCGAAACAAAGCAAAATAAAGTGGATGTCTATACGATATATTGATAACTTTAGAATAAGCTTTGTTAGGCCAATTGTAGAAAAAGAGACTATTGAGAATACAATATTACACTCAAGATATGTTTTAGCATGATATCCACCTGTGAATTGCCGAACAGTAACAAAAATTGTATAATAGACTAAAGAGATATAAAACAGCTGAAATATGACTCCAACTACCAGAGAAATAATCATACCTGCTACTGTGGAAATAATGATCTCAAACCCATATTGGTATATATCAATTTCATCACTATTGATTATGTGCTTGTTGCACAAAAAACGCGATACATATTTACTCAAACAGGTAATCATGATATCACCTTTCCTTTGAGTAAATTGTATCGCGTTATAATTGAAAAGTCAATACGGAATCCCCCAAATGCAGGTTTTTGCCCCCAAATGCAGATTATTCCTCTTTCATCAGCAAAATATTGACGACAAACATATTGTCTTTTTCATATATGTCTATACTGCCATTGTGACTATTGGCAATTTCTTTTACCGATTGAAGTCCCCAACCGTGATTTTCGGGATGTTCCTTACTTGTTTTTAACGATGAATTCTTCTGTAAAACAGATTCTGATATTGTGTTTTTGATATTGATACGATAATAGGCGGCAACATCTGAAATAGTCAGTACAATACGCGGTTCTTCCTGTTCTTTTCTGCAAGCATCAATTGCATTGTCTAATACATTGGCAAGCAAAACACTCAAATCATACTCGAGATAGCCCGGTATCGGTACAATTATTTGACACGTACACGAAATGTTTTCATTCTGCGCAATACTGATTTTTTCGTTTATCACGGCATTTACGACAGAGCTGGAACAGTGTATGTGAGACTGGATTAATGTAGAATGCTTTTGAGATATTTCCTCAACATATTGAATTGCACGTTGGATTTGATTGTTACACATAAGACTGTGTATGCAATCCAATTGGTTCTGATAATCATGCTGAATAATGGAAATTCTCTTATACTGAAGTTCAACTTTTCGCATATCTTCTTGTTGACTATTCAATTGCACTTTTAACATCTTGTGTTCAATTTCCTGTTGATTTGCTTTGCTTAACCGTCTCATAAACTGAAAAATGATAACATCTAAAACTGAAAGAAGTATGACCGTACCCATCATGACATAATTACTCAGATAATTCTTGGTTACGACTGTATTCATTGCAATGCCAATCAGTAATGTTGAACAAAGCGAGGAAATAATGATAAACCATTCATACCTGGAAAAACGGTATGTTTCCTTTTTCCTCAATTTCAAGATAAATCGTGTTAAGGCAAAGTACAATAGTTTTGTTGTTAGCAAGCAAACAATTCTTCTGACATCTTTCGCGAAAGCGATTTCAGTTGGAGATGAGCCGGACAAAAATCCTAATAAGTAAAGAACCGGAAGATTGATAAAATAGAAAAGAAGAAAACCGATTATTGATATCAGAATCTTCTCAACTATTCGACCGTTTAGAAACAATATTGAAATAATCAAACAGGATCCGATCATTCCAGCAGCAAAAATCCAGTCAACATTAAACCAGAAAGTACCTAATAAATCAACAATCGTCAAAAAGCCAAATAGCGAAATATAAATTGTAATTTTTGAGCGATTATTTTTACAAGGGAAATAATGAATGATAAAGTTTGAAAGAATCATGCATTCAATAATGCAGGCAATCGCTTCGACGAGTTTCCAGATCATAGTTTTTCCTCCTCGCGCAGAAACAGCTGATACTTTTGTTTTACTTCATCTGTATGTCCACGGCTAATACTAATTTCAGTTTGATCGGTTAATATGATTTTGGTTGATAGTATTTTGTAAATATGTTTGCAATTTACGAGGAATGTTTTGTGTGAGCGAATAAAACCGTGTGTATTTAGTTCGTTTTCCAATGACTCCAAGGTGTATTGCCGTGGAGCGAGTCGCATTGATTTACCGGAGTGTAACACAACATAAATATCATGCCGCAAAGAATAAAAATACATAATACATTTCAATTGAACGGGTTGTTCTCTTTTGGATTCCGTCAGAAGTGTAACCACGTCAAGTGATTTACGTTGTTGATCACAGTAACCTTGGATCGTATCATCTACATCATGAGCCAGTTCCGATTTGCGTATAAACCGAAATGGCTTGTATTGAATGGATTCAAACACAAATTGATTATGAGCTGATACAAATACTAAGGTGGTATCAATATTTTGTTTCCGCAATAATGATGCAATTTTCATTCCGGATAAATCTGGCAAATCAATATCCAAGAAGACAAGATTATAGGGTGAGCGCAGAATTGCCTTTTGAAAATCCGTTCCACAGGTAAACATGGATACCTTGATTGTCTCGTCAAATTTAGAAAACGTCTCTAACAGCAACTTTTCAAATCGGTCTAGAAACATTAAATCATCATCTACGACTGCAATCCGAATCATAATATCACCTCCTGTTCTGTGCTGGGATTGCCATCTTGATAAGATGACTTTACTTGTGATTGTAGCACAGCGGAGACGATTTGTCAAGAGAATGTTTTATATTGCATAAATCTATAGTTTCGATATAATAGGTTATAATATAATAGAATATATCCAGTATATAGTTTTCGTCAATTTCGCCCCTTGACGAACCCAACACCGAAATCGTCGAAAACACGTCGATTCTATTGCAAAGCAATTCGAGAGGGTGACGGCACAAAATCTATCAGGCGCAAGCGGAAAAGCGCTTCACATATTTTTTCTTTTGCTCCATAGAGGAATGGACATAACGGTTCAGAGTGAGGCTTGCGTCGGCATGACCGAGCAGCTCGCTGAGCGTTTTTACATCAAATCCGAGCTCGATGCAAAGTGAAGCATAGGTGTGTCGGAGCAGATGAAAATTCACATTCCGCAGATTGCATCTTTTCAGAATTGCTTTGAACCGGTTTTGCATCGTGCGCGGTTCAATCGGTTTTGTCTGTCCGGATAATACAAAAACAGACTCCGCAGCGCGGAAACGCAGCAGATGTTTCAGGACAAACTCCGGAACCGGAATTTGACGAATCGACCGGTTGCTTTTCGGCGCACCAATCCTGACCTCACTGGAACCACAGCAATTCACTCGCTGGACAGTCCGTTTGACAGAAACAGTCCCAGTTGTAAAATCAATATCCGCCCACTTCAGCCCGCACAGTTCTCCGATGCGCAATCCGGTATACATGCAAAGCAGGATGCCTGCGCACGAAATATCCTGCGCACTGGCTAAAAATTGTTCAAGCCGATTTCTTTCGTATTTACTGAGAATATCCAGTTGTTTCTGTTCGGATTTGGGCATAGTAAAATGT